>JAHIYL010000275.1 GCA_018815145.1 Nanobdellota archaeon
AATCTGCCTCTATGCATATGAAATATTCCTGAGCAGCCCCTGCTGTTGTGTTGATCATTGGTACTTCTTCAGGCCCTTCTGAAATAAATTCTGCAGAATTGAACTCAGTCTGGTATGATGTATTTATATATGCGGGTGTCCTGGCAATATTGGATACACGTATTTCATCTATAGAACCATCAAACCACCCAACATTACCTGAACAGCCTGAAGGCTGGAATGCCGGATGAAGATAATTGGCTCCCCCGCTGGCTGAGTAAGTCGCCATCGGCGTGCTTTGTTCATTGACACCATTGACAAATATCCTTATTCCGTTGGTGGAATCCCATGTAGTGACAACCTGATACCAAACCCCCTGTGTCGGATTTGTTGTACTGGTTGCGTCTACTGCTCCTCCATTCCAGCTTCTTGCCCGGAAAGCGCTGCCTGTATAGGCCAATGGAGGCAGGCACCATCCTCCTCCTCCTATCTCCCCTGACATATGGATGATGTTACCCTGGCTTTCACCTATATCGACATTGACGAGGGTTCTGATGGTGTATGGTTTATTGGCTGTCCCAAGATCAGCGAACCCGGAAAATCTTTGATAACCACTGTCACCATCAAAGTTCGCTCCATTTGATATGTATCCACCAATAATATCAACATCTTCCACTCGTGAGATCGCATAATGGCTGTTCGCAGTAGAATCAATTGCAAGTTCTTCCAGTTCATGGAATACTGCAATATAATTATCATCCCAGACATTTTCACCATCAGATTGGGAAGGTACACCCGGATTGTCATAATACATGTAGATAATTGAATCCTCAGCAGAAGAGACATTGATCTTTACCCAGGCAACAAGATCGTTTGTCGATCTATTGAAATACTCAATCTCATGGCTTAATTTTGTTCTTCCGTCCGATGATGTAAACAATATATCCGAACCATTATCTTCCGCCTTCGAGAGATCAGGATCACTGATGTTGATCAGGACAGGGAAATCAATATGGCTCCCATGCACCAATAACTTATTTATTGTGAATTTTTTACGAGCATTCCAACTTACATTGTACCAATCATACAGAGGTGAATAATCAGGAGATTTTGCCTGAGTGTTATTGTAATAGAAATAGTAATTTACTTCATTTACTGCAAACCCACTGACATTCGCGGCAAATGATATCTCACAATAATCTGAATCATCTCCGGATATCACGTCAAATTCTATTTCTTGACTTGTGATGGTCGATATAAGCCGTGTCTGATTCTTACAGCTTGTTATCTCTCCATTGAGACCTGTGACATTGACTTTTGTATAGAAATCACTGAGATCCTGGTAAAGGCTGTTGTTTATGTAGATTGGCTTTCGCTTTTTCCAGGAAGAGTTCCACCAGCCCCTTATAATGAAATCAGCTGATGCATTCAGCTGCTCAGGATAATTATTGTCAGTTCCTATCACTGTGTAGTTCCCGCCGCAGTACAAATCTGCCGCAAAAGTGTGGGATATATCGCCATTCACATCAGTTGGGATGATCTTCGGATAATTCAGGACAATGCCACCATTATCCATATTTAACAACCTCAATGTGATGAAGTTGTAAGGTGAGAACAGGCTTCCGGTTATGTTCACATCCTCTAATTGGGCATAATAAGTCTTGTCAGTCCTGATTTCAGCTGTCCTGACAACAGAGAAATTTGCTGATGCATTTTCAGCAGGGTCACTCGGCTGGTATGCACTAACATTATACACAGATATGCTCACACCTATAGCTCTTGCGGTCCATTCATGGACAAATCCTCCTGTAGAATTGGCAGTTACATTCATAGGATAACTAGTCTCAGACTGTCCTGTCTCATTAATTATATCAATTGTTACTTTTTCACCTCGATCCCAGTAATTCCCAGTAAGATAGGCTGTCTCACCATCATTATATGTTTCCTGACTACTGACTATCTCTGCTTTCACAAAACCAAAACTTGTGTTTGCATTCAAATCCCCATAAACATCATCTATAATAGTTATTGAATAAGCATCTTCTACAAGACCAGTGGCAGTCAGAGAATGGTTAATATATCCTGTTGCATTGCTTGTGAAGTTCTTTGGGTAACCAAAAATTGAATACCATCCAGAGTCCATGATATCAAAAGTGATATTAGTGTCAAAACTAAAGCCATATCCAAGTATATTTATTGTTTCACCTTCCTTATACCAAGGATAATCAGTGCTGGCTAAAACAGTACTTTTAGTAACTGTAAATGTGGTTCCGTCATTTTTTGCAGGATTATCCTTTTCGATCGCAGTTAGGGAATAGAGTCCTGCTGAGGCATTGAATGGTATCTGCCATGTTGTGTTGATTGCCCCTGTGCTATTTGAGTATAAATTTACAGGCCCGTAGACAGTCTGGTTTAATGGATTTGTAATATTGATGGTGACATTCACAGTAGGATCCCATTTATATCCGGAGATTACAACTGTTCCTCCCTGCATGTATGCAGAAAAGTCTGTCGTCACAATCGCAGAAACAACCTCAAATGTGCGTGATGCTGACCGTGATGTGTTTACTGTTTCAGTGGCATTGAGAGTGTATTCCCCTATCTGAGACCCTAATGCTACTGTCCAGGTCAGGTTTATCCCTCCGGTGCTGTTTGATGTATAATTTTTAGGGAAACCTGTGACAGGATCGCTTGTAGGATCCAGTATTGTTACAGTGACGCCAACAAAAGGGAGATAGCCTGTTGAATAGATATATACAGTTTCGCCTTCAACATACTCATCGCTGTCTATGGTAAGATCAAGGCTGTCCAATTCGACTGTGAAGTTAGATGAATAAGTTGTCATTTTATTTGTGGTGTCATTTGCACTTAATGTGATGTTATAACCCCCCAAAACAGAGGTCTCGATAAATGTAAGGTTATAGATTGAGTCAAAATCACTATCTGACATAGTAAATGTCCGTATCGTGCTGTTAGGTAAAGTGATGATTGCTCTGACAGAGCTTACCTGAGTCTCATCAGTCACCCTAGCAGTGATGTTAATTATCTTATTAATGATATTTGGAGGAGCGGTCAGCTGAACATTTGAAATAACTGGAGGCATGTCGTCCTGGGTAATCAATACATTGATGATTTTTGTTATGTTAGGAATCAGATATGCTGAATAATTGACAGGTGCAAATATTGTGAAGAATTCATAGGTCAAATTAAAATCCCCTGTAGCATTGACATTCCATGTCACCTGGCAGGAATCACTTGCATTCATCCCGTACAGGCAGGAAGTGTCTCCCCCTGTTTTTGGGTTCTCTGAATTTGTCCAGAATGGAATATCTCCGGGTGTAATTGGGATTATTCCCTTATCTGAATCCTCTTCCTCTCCAAATCCGATGAATAGGTTTTGGTTTTCGATAAGCTGGTAGCTCTGGTTGATCCAGTCTGCTGTCCTTGTCACGTTTGACACGCGAATCTCCTCAACAGCTCCCATCATGTATGTATGGAAGGTGGCATATCCAATTGTTAGCGGATCTGCTGATGTGAATGGGGTTGTACCGCAGTTGCTGTAATGGACCTCAATTCCATCAATATATACCCTTCCTGTTGTTCCGTCATATGTAGCGACAACATGCCGCCATCCTGAACCAGCAGCAATATTATCATCACTCCCCGGTCCACCATTATCATAGAAATTGCATGTAGCACTGCCGTAGATCTGGTATAAGATATCTCCATCTGTCTCTCTCCATAGACCGTAGTTCCTTGTTCCGGAAGCTCCTTTTCCAAGCATTCTTGTCCAATCCCCAGGAGTGCCATCAATCCTGACCCATAATTCGATTGTCTGCTTTGTCCCGAGCCTAAGCACAAGTGAATCTGTCACTGAGATATAATCCCCACCGTCAA
>JAHIYL010000276.1 GCA_018815145.1 Nanobdellota archaeon
GCGAGGTTTAACATAGATGAGACTAAAAAATTACTTTATTACAGGTGTCCTATTAGTCATGTTCCTGGCTGCCGGCTGCACATCCCAGACTCCTGAATCCATCAGAGAACTTAAGGATGTTGAGATAAGACAGTATGAAGGGAAAAAGCTTTCATCTGTCTCAGATTTCAGGGAGAATTCCATTAAAGGTCCGCAGTATGTTGATATAGACTCATACAAGCTTGAAATTACAGGACTTTTGAACAATCCGATGAGCCTTACTTATGACGAGGTTCTTGATAATCAAAAATACAAAAAAGTTGTCACCCTATACTGTGTGGAAGGCTGGAATGCAGAAATACTCTGGGAGGGCGTCCTGGTCAGGGATATCCTGAAGCAGGCAGAAATCCGTCCTGAGGCTAACACAGTGATATTCCATGCCTATGACGGATATACAACCTCTTTTCCACTGGAGTACATAATGGACAATGATATAATGATCGCCTACATGATGAATGGAGTTGTCCTTCCGCCTGAAAGAGGTTTTCCATTCCAGCTTGTGGCTGAGGACAAATGGGGATACAAATGGATAAAATGGATAACAAAGATAGAGTTTTCTGATGATGAAAGCTATGAAGGATTCTGGGAAAGCCGTGGATACTCCAATGAAGGGGATCTGGATAAGAGTTTCAGGTGAACTAACATCAGCAAAACTAACTCTAATAAATCTGATAGTGAATGGAAAAAGAAACTTACAAAAGAACAATTTCATGTATTACGGGAAAAAGGTACAGAGATTCCTTTCACTGGAAAATTCTGGAAAACAGACGAAGCAGGAAATTATCATTGTGCAGCCTGCAACAACCTACTGTTCAGGTCAGACAGCAAATTCCTGTCCAGCTGCGGCTGGTCAAGCTTTTCTCAGGCTGTTGAAGAATCAGTTGAATTTGTTGAAGATAAGTCTTTTCTGATGCACAGAATTGAAGTCGTATGCAAAAAATGCGGTGGTCACCTGGGCCATGTATTTGATGATGGCCCAAAACCCACAGGAAAAAGATACTGCATAAATTCTGTTTCACTGGATTTCAAAGAGAAAAAGAAATGATGCTATTAAAAGAAATAATGCTATTTTGTGTTGAAATTTTTACTAGATAGCTGCAAGATCTGTCGGACTTTCAACACATATGTTCTCTATGCAATTGCAGGTTACTTCAACATACAATAGATTGATATCACAGGGCAGATACACTTCCTGGTTCCTATTAACACAGAATCCGTACGAAGGCCTGCAATCAGCATCTACTTTGCAGTTTTGGTCGCAGCTGTCAGGAGCATTCCATCTGCAGTCTGATTCAGGCGAACCCATTGTACATTTAAATACAACATCTTCTGAATACGTTGCTTTCCGAGGGAACTTCAAAAATAGGCCAATTACTGCTAAAACGAGGATGAGCACAGTTATTCAAATAATCAGGTATTTTGCTTTCATCATAGGAAATAATATGATTATCCTTTAATAAATTTTTGCAAAAAAATCAATCAAGACTTTGATTCATTCAATCTCAATATCATAACAGTTCAAAAGTGCTACTACTTCAGGAAAAGAGAATTTTGTCTTTTTCAACTTATTCCTGTTTGGGTCAATATCATAATCCTTAGCACCCCTGAATGATGCGCCTGTGAGATCTGCTCTCTCAAAACTTGTGCCTCTTAGATTTGAACCTGCAAAATCAGCATTGGAAAGATTCACTTCAGAAAAAACACAATGATTGATCTGGCAGCCAATGAATCTTGTGGCCTTGATGTCCATATCTGAAAAAATGCATGATTCTATTACGCATTCCTCAAATTCAAAAGCCAGGATTATTTTGTTGCATTTTGAAAAATCCAGACCCAAAAGCTTGCATCCTGAAAATTTGACGTCCTGGAAACTCACCTCATTTATCAGTATGTTTGAGAAGTTGCAGCTGATGAACCTGCAGTCTATGAATCTTGCCCCTGTCAGATCCTTTTCTGTGAAGTCAGTGTTCTCAAATTTCCTGCCTTCAAATTCCTGATTTTTATAGTCCATATGTATTGAGAATATATTGAAGTATAAATTATTAATTGTGTGGCTTCAATAAATTACAGCCGGATTTATTTCTCATAAGTCAAAGGAAAAAAATATTTAACCGCATTGATATTGTCTGATTTTTAGCATGAGAAAAAAAGTGACTGTCAATGACACGATGCAGAAAGGCTATGAATATTATCTCACTGAACACGAAGGAAAGAATTTTCATCCTGATTTCAGGCCGCAGCTGACACCTAAACAGATGCTGGAGCTTGGTGTTTTCGGAGGAAAATATATGACCGATTGCAGAGAAGAATTTCCAGAGGAATGGTTCACCCATGCAAAACTTTGCTCTGCCAGGCATGACCCTAACCTGAATTTTTTTGGAGTGAATGCATCAAAGCCATTGTCATATTGGAGAGCAAAGGGATGGATACATCCTGAAGACCCAAGAGGATGGTTCCAATGGTACTGCAGATATCATATGGGGAGGCGCTGTTCTGATGATGAACGCCAGATCAGGCGCTGGAGACAGATGGTGCGCCATATTGCCCAGATAAGGAAGAACTGCCCAAAGGGATATCTTGACTGCAGAAAAAAACAGCGGCAGGCACTGTTGCATTGGGCCTATGACAGCAGACTGCTATGAATTGAATATGAATAGAACAAAAGAGCTTCCTATTCTTCGACAACAAGAGTTCCGAACATCCCGTTCGCCCTGTGCTGCCCAACACTGCAATAGTATTCAAAAGTGCCAGTCTTATCAGCAATGAATTCGACTGATGTTGTTTCTCCTGTATTTACCCTGTCTGTTGCTGCATTGAATTCATCAATAACAAAATCATGGAATCCATCTGTGCTCTGGAACTCTATCACAACCTTATCACCTTTTTTCACCCTCAGTTCAGGATTTTCCATTCCGTCCATGAAGAACCTGAAATTGACTCCTGTCATCACAAATGTCTTTGTATCTCCCATTGATGCTGATGTTTTTTCCATCACCTGGCTATTGGTCTCTTTATCCTGGTCTGCAGATTGCTGCTTCTGGTCTGTTGAACCATTGAGATTGGTGCAGGCTGACATGGCAATTACAAATACCACTAACATCAATGCAAGACTAATATATCCATATTTCATAAATTTCACCTATTGTTTAAAATCTATATCAAATAAGTTGCTATACAATAAGTGCAAAAAATAGTATTTATAAATCAATTTACTATAAATTATAACTATTCAATAAATTAGATGGGGCTATATAATATACTGCATCAGTCAGAAGGATATCCTGAACATCAAAAAAAAGAAATTATAACCTATAAGAAGCGTCTGACATATGTTTCATGCCAGTTACTTATGATTCCTTATTTTTTTGAGTTCTTTGACACTGCCATAGCCAGAAACCCAAGACCCATCCCTAAAAAGAGCCCACCTACCAGCTGGCCAATGATGAATCCGACACCCATGCCAATGAAAATACCTGCCGGAATGAAAAGACCGCTTGTGTCATCCTTTTTCTTGCTATCCTTTTTTGTTTCTGCCATAACTAAGTAGGGAGAATATTATGGTATTTAATGGTTTCGAAAAAAAAAAATATTATTTACTGCAAAAAACAACACAAATTGGTTATTGATTATAAGAATCATATTTATAATTCCCTGGCTATCAGTCCAGTGTATGAAAAGACTGAAAAAAGCAATTTTTGCAGGAGGATGCTTCTGGTGCACAGAGGCAGCATTCTCAAAAGTTATAGGAGTGGAGTCTGTAATCTCAGGGTATTCAGGAGGAAATAAATCCAATCCAACATATTATGAAGTGTCATCCGGCGCAACCGGACATTTTGAGAGTGTTCTTATCACTTATGATGAGGCTTTGCTCTCATACAGCAGACTGCTTGAACTCTTCTGGATAAATATCGATCCTTTTGACGAGAACGGACAGTTTTTTGACAGAGGAAGCGAATATCGGACAGCGATATTCCATTTTGATGAAGAACAGAGAACACTGGCAGAAAATTCACTTGCAGAGCTGAAAAAATCAAAAAAGTTCAACAGAAGCATCGCAACAAAGATACTGCCTGCAAAAGTGTTCTATCCTGCAGAGGAGAATCATCAGGAATATAAAAGGAAAAATCCCTTCAAATACAATCTGTACAGGATGGGTTCAGGAAGGGACAGAGAGCTCAGGAAAATCTGGAATGAAAATTAGTGCTGCTGATGTTAGAATGAAATATTCATAATGAAGTAATCATTATCGTGCCTGCAATAAGTATTACTATTGCAAGTATTCTTCTAAAAAGATCATTTTCATGGAAAATGCTGCCGCCAATGACACTTGCAAAGAATACTGAAAATCTCTTTACAGCAAGGACAAGGGCAACCTTTCCAATTTTTACTGCCATTATCTGTGTGTATCTATAGCCAATAGTAAGGACACCGACTATTGCAATGAATAAAGCTGACGCTTTCC
>JAHIYL010000277.1 GCA_018815145.1 Nanobdellota archaeon
CTGGTAAGGCTCCGGGTGGAAGACCTTCTTCTGTACATGTGCACTCAGCAACACAGCTTGCAGTAGTCGTTCCTTCAGTTCTGGCAATATTTGCTGCTTTCTGGCATGCTTCATCACTGAAACTGCTCAATGTGTTCAGGCAATTTGGCAGATTGGCATTCAAAGGATCCTCTTGATCAAAGCACTTACCGCATTGATCCATACCAATACCTGTAAAATCAAAACCTGAAGCTGTTTTTTGGCATATCATACACTTAGTGCCAGCTTCTTCAAGCTTGACACTGCCGACTCCTGCCATATTGCAGCCTCCGTTCTCAGTCAGACATTTTTCACTGCCAATCCATTTGTATTTACCATCTGTGTCTTTGATACATTCCATGCAGTCTCCTCTTACATAGGCAAATTCATCTTTTGAATCGTCAGGATTGCACTCTAAATAAGCTTCTTCTATTCCCACTCCTAAAAATGAGACCTTGGCACCAGACTGGAAACAAGCAGTGCCAGGTATGTTCTCAGCCTTCACTGTAAATTCAATAGTTGTGACTGAACCACTGCCACCACCACCAGCTGTTATCTTTGCATCTTCTATAGTGCACTTGCCTATGCAATAAGCCGGGACAATTGCATTGATGTATTCAATATCAATATTGGGATCACTATTTTTAGTACCCATACCCATACTGTCTCCTACATCTCCCATAGGAAGTTCTAATTGCAAATCTATATTTATCTGATCAGCAAATTTTGTGATACAGTCATCGCCTCCGCCTGTAAAAGAGGCTTTGTAAGTTGCTTTTCCATATATTATCTCTGTTTCATAATATGAAAATTCCCCGCATTTATCATCCTGTGATTCACAACAGCCTTGATTGTCTTTTTCGCATTCCCTAAAAGCAGCTGGATGAGGTAAATTTAGAGCATCACAATCAACACATTTATTTGCAGCAATGCAACTTGTTCCATAGTCATCTCCTGCACATTTTTTTGGAGAAAAACTCACTTGTTCGCATGATACAGGTACATAGGTATGATCTTCGCCTGTTATACTGTAGCCCTTGGTTATTCCAAGATCACCGGTATACAATTTCCAGGTATCTGTATCAACATCAACTAGTTCAGGCGAATCAGTCCTCCAGTCTTCACATGGAAAACAATCCTGCCTCACAAGTACAGGCACATCAAGGACCTGTGTAGTATCACTGAGTTCTGAACATTTTACAACTGCATCATATATTGAAAAATGGTTGTTATGTATGGTCAGCACATTGTTCACTGCATCAACCTGAGTAGGTAATCCCATCCACATGTCAAAAACACGGTCATAATAGCCCACCTTGATCTCTTCCTCCGGATAGAACGGCGATATATCGCTCTCCTGATAGAATATTGTCATCTCAAAATCCTGTGAAAAGACTGTGCCATGCGGCAGCCCGTCATATACGACCATACCGGGAACAACTGAATTTGAAAGCCCTTCAAAATGCTTGTCAAGAAGCCTAACACCAAGCTGGTCAACCGGATTTCCATCCAATGTTGCTGTTGTACCGGCAGGGATCTTAATCACAAGATTTCCATCCTCAGATGTTATGATCTGTTCATAATCACTGTTCTGGACAAAATCGATCATGACTGTCCTCCTGAATATGTATGAATGCCCTATGAACCTGAACCTGTCATCATTCCTCTCAAAAGTTGTCGGATATGTCAGGTCAATCCTGACAATGTCATCAGTGACCTTTACATCAACTGCAAGCACATCTTCTGCAACATCATATCCCTGTTCTCTAAAAATTTTGAAATCATCCAGACATTCAGGCAATCTGAATCTGATATAGGCTTCATAGAGCCCTTCTCTTGACGAATCAAGACCATGCTCTACAATAGCTTCGGTTGCAGTTTTTTTCACACAGGTAGCAATATAATTTTCAATAGAATCATGCGAGGCCTGCAATGCAAGATTGTTTTCTGAGCCAAAAAATCTTTCTTTCTGCCTGGCAGACCCTATCATATAGACTGCTCCGATTATGGCAATCATCAGTCCTACTATAACAAAAAGAGTAATCTGCGCTTTTTTAGATGTGATTTTTGTCTCCCCTCTTAAAAATAATAATAAATTAGAGAGACTACTACTATTTAAATATTTTCAATTTGGTATTGATTTCATGAGTTCAGATTTTACATCATTGAAATTAGGAACATCCTTTATTAGGTATCTCATTTCAGTTTTCCAAATCTTTTCTTTTTGTTTTATACCTTCAACGAATTTAGTTTTTGTGTACTTTTCACCATAATAATCCAATTTTTCCTGTATAAACTTAGAATTTGCAGTAGTTCCCTTTTTCATCAGGAACCAGAGATCATACAAATCCCTGGCTTTACTTCTTGTAATAAGTGCTCTTACTTTTTCTGCAAAAATTTCTTCTAAATCCATAACAAGAAGGTCAAAAGCAGCAATTTCTCCATAAGTGGATATATGCTTTAAATTTTCCGGTTGTTTTTGCAGGCCGGATTTAAAATTAATATCTATTTGGATTTTAGATAAAGTGTTTTGGCTGCCATTATATAATGGGCCTTTTGTCCTTATAGTTGCAAGAATTGAACAGTGCACTTTTTTCAGACTTTGTAAGTTTGAATCAATTCCAAATAGTTTTAGATGAGAAAGTATTTTGTTAAAAAGCAAGTCAGTATTGAATTCAGTCTTGGCAGTAAAATCAAGATCTTCACTAAATCTATCCAGGTTATGAAACTTATAAAGAGCAGTTCCCCCTTTGAAAATTAACTCGTCTTTTGTGCTTCTTGAGATAATAAATAATGCAAGGTCCAATAGATAGTCTTTTTCACAGTTGCCTAATGAAAGCCCTTTTAGCCTGGAGAATTTGATCAGTCTATTTTTATCTATCATTAAGTATCAACCTCCATTTTTTGTTTTTCTCCCCCGCTTCATTACCTAATTTATCCAGAAGAATATAATTGTAATCCATATTTTTTAGTAAATTTGAAGAATTATAGCCGTATTCCTCTAATAGAAATCCAAGTCTTTTATTCAATGAACTTGAGGACAATATTTTTAAATAATTATTTATTTTGCTCATATCCAATTTTGAATTTGCAATTGCTTTTTTTATTTCATCCAGTGGGCACTTAAAATAGATTAAAGAATCAATTATGGCTTTCTCAATATCTGCTATGAATACTTCAAATCCATTATAATTTATTTTTTCATATCCAAAAATATTTTTTGATTTAGTGAATGATATCCTTGTGTTAAAAATATTTATGTCTTTTTTTGAAACAGCACCAATGATATTTATTTCTTTAATTATTTGCTCAGTTAAACCATTAAATGCAAAAGCAGACCACATTGATATGTAGGAAGGATAGATTATCTGAGATGCAAAAATATAAGGATCATCATGACAAGTGTATTTTCCTTTTTCGATTTCTTTGATAAGATTATTTTTTTTAAGTCTATAAATCACTAATTTTGCATATTCTGGTTTAATATATTTTATTCTTGTAATATCATTTATTGTAAAAAGCGGATAGTTTTTTAGTTCTTCAAGC
>JAHIYL010000278.1 GCA_018815145.1 Nanobdellota archaeon
ATCCAGTTAGCTCAATTTTTGTTTCTTTTTTCATAATAGCTACAATGTAGCTAAACAAGAATATATATTTTTCGGTATTAGAGAATATAATTTATAATCTGCTTCAGATGACTGACCTATTACCAAAAACCATAGTATTTGAATTTTTATAAAAAATTCAAAACAATTGAATTTTAACTAAGTTCAGTGTATTTGAAATTGCACAGCAAATTCAAAACCTTTAAATATACTTGAAATAAGTTATGATATTGGTGATTTATATGACTGTAATTGGATTTAATTTTACAAAAATGCTTGTTGAAAAAAAAAATCAGACAAGCGACAAGATAGATATTGCAAATAACGTTGTAATCAAAGAAATCAAGGAAGCAAAGCTAAATATGGGTTCTTCAAAAAAACCAGGTCTTGAATTCACATTTGAGTTCACATCAAAATACAACCCGAACATTGCTCTGATCGAACTGACCGGAAAGATCGTGTATATGGATAATGAAGATAAGGTGAAATCAGTTCTTGATCTGTGGAGCAAGTCAAAGAAGATAGATAAAAGCCTTCTGGGTCCTATCTACAATGCTATCCTTGCAAGATGCAATGTCGAAGCGATTGTCCTGTCAAGGGATATGCAGCTTCCGCCACCTATTCCAATGCCAAAAGTGAAAAAAGATTAGGAAGGAATAAACCAAAACTTTTATTTAGACAACTTAATTTTATCTTCTTATTGATTTTTTATGGTTAATGATTAATTAATGGAGTGTGAATTCATATGGGTGTAGAAATCAAATTAAAGGTTGCTGAAGCAATACAGGATGATGTAAATAAAGGTATTGTGAGGATAGATTCAAGCTTTATGCATCAGCTGGGATTGCGTTCAGGTGATATTATTGAGATTGAAGGAGAAAGAAATACTGTTGGAATTGCAGACAGGGCGTATCCCGGGGATATAGGGTTAAACATCATCAGGATGGACGGGCTTATCAGGAGAAATGCAAAAGCAGGCATTGGTGAACTTGTAAAGATTCGGAAAGCAGAAATCAAAGAAGCAAAAAAAGTGGTGATCGCACCACAAAAAAAAGGTGTTGTGATACGGGCAAATCCCGTAATATTTAAGCAGGGACTTTTAGGTAGGGCGGTTGTCACCGGAGACATTGTGTCTCTTGGAGGTACAAGGAGCAGAAGGTCCACTATGTCCCATAATCCTCTTTTTGAGGAAGTTTTTTCAATGATTGATGAATCGCTCATGGGTTTTGGTCTTGGCGATCTTAAGTTCATGGTTGTATCAGTTGATCCAAAACAGGCAGTCATAATAACTGAACAGACAAAAGTGCAGTTCAATCCGGAAGGATCAGGTGAAGAAGCAGAAGAGAAGGTATTTGATGTGAGTTATGAGGATGTAGGAGGTCTTGAGGATGAGGTCAAAAAGATAAGGGAGATGGTTGAATTGCCTCTGAAACATCCGGAACTTTTTGAGACATTAGGGATTGAACCACCAAAAGGTGTTCTTCTTCATGGCCCTCCGGGCTGCGGAAAGACTCTTCTTGCAAAAGCTGTGGCAAATGAGACAGATTCAAATTTCATCCTGATCAATGGACCTGAAATAATGAGCAAATATTATGGTCAGTCTGAAGAGAACCTGAGGAAAAAATTTGAAGAAGCAACAAAGAACGCACCATCAATAATATTCTTGGATGAGATTGACGCAATCGCTGCAAAAAGAGAAGAAGTGCATGGTGAAGTTGAAAGACGTGTTGTAGCACAGTTATTGGCAATTATGGATGGCCTGAAATCAAGAGGCAAGGTTGTTGTGATTGGCGCAACTAATATTCCTAATAATCTAGATCCGGCACTTAGGAGGCCGGGAAGATTTGACAGGGAGATAGAGATAGGTGTTCCTGCAGAAAAAGGACGGCTGAAAATTCTCAAGATCCATACAAGGAATATGCCATTGCAGCATGATGTTGATATATCTGTTTTGAAGAGACAGATAAATAAAGAAGTGCAGGAGCTTGATGAACTTATTGCAGTACGTCAGGCGCATCTGGCAGCAAATAAGGCTGAGCCTTCTGAGGAGCTCAAGGAACTTGAGAATAAGAAGAAACTATATATTGATCTGAAAAAAGACCTTAAAGATATCAATTCAAGCAGTAATCTGGTAAAATTCCTTGAGAATGAAAAAAATGCTTCGCACAAGAAATCCCTGATAAATTCACTTTTGCTTGAAGCAATGCTCAAAGAGATAAGCATGATCACTCATGGGTTTGTCGGAGCAGATCTGTCTTCACTTGCAAAAGAGGCAGCAATGATAGTCCTGAGAAGGGTTCTTCCGGACATAAAGCTAAAAGAAGATGAGCCTATACCAAAAGAGGTGCTTGAGAAGCTTAAGATAACACAGCATGATTTTACAGATGCTCTGAAAGTGGTCAGGCCAAGTGCCATGAGAGAAGTCCTTATTGAAATCCCTAATGTCAAATGGGATGATATTGGAGGCCTTGAGCAAGTTGAGCAGGAGCTTAAAGAGGCAGTGGAATGGCCTTTGAAATATCCTGAAAGTTTTAGACGCCTCGGTGTCTCGCCACCAAAAGGAATACTTTTATATGGTGCTCCGGGGACAGGCAAGACTCTTCTTGCAAAGGCTGTCGCAAGTGAGAGCCAGGCAAATTTCATTGTTATCAAAGGACCGGAATTGCTTTCAAAATGGGTTGGTGAATCAGAAAAAGCTGTAAGAAAGATATTTGAAAAGGCAAGGCAGGCCTCACCATCGATAATATTTTTTGATGAGATAGATTCTTTGGTTCCGAGAAGAGGTTTTTCAGGCGACAGCCATTCTTCAGATAAGGTTGTCAATCAGATACTCACTGAGATGGATGGTCTCCAGGATCTGCACGATATCGTCATTATAGGAGCTACAAACAGGCCGGATATGCTGGATACAGCTCTTCTTAGGCCCGGCAGGTTTGACAGGATAATCTTGGTACCGGTACCTGAAAAGGAATCCAGACTAAAGATATTAAAGATCCATACAAAAAATATGCCTCTTGCAAAAGAGGTAGTGCTCCAAGAAATATCAGAAAAGCTTGAAGGATATGTAGGAGCAGATATCGAAGCTGTGTGCAGAGAAGCAGCTATTCTTGCGCTGAGAAAAAATATCAAGGCTGATAAGGTTACAAAGGAAGAGTTTGAAGAGGCTCTCAATAAGGTCAGTCCATCTGTCAATAAGGATGTAGAGCAGGCTTATGTTGACCTTCTTGGCCAGTTCAAGGCTGCGCGCGGAAAAGAGATGAAGAATGCTTCACCTGCATATTTTGGATAGGTTTCTTTTTGTTCTCACTTTTTTTTCTTAACATATTTATATAAGCTCTTTTTACCACGCAAATATGCAAGATAATAGAGTCGGACTTATTGCCTACGCAGATAGGTTTGGACTTAAGGATGGAGCAGAATATTCTACTATTTCAGAGTTCCAAGCGACAGTAGAAAAATATTTTTCCGGCAAATTCGGTCATATACATCTTCTTCCAACTGTGTTCAGGCATAGTGGAGCAGATGCAGGTTTCGACTGCCTTTCGCACAAGGAAATCAATGCAAAACTTGCAGGCTTTGATGTTGTTGGTAGAGTTGATGAGGAAGGGATACTAGATAAGGTCAGACCAACCGATGCTGAGAAAGAATCTGGTTGGGCTCAACTCAAAAGCATATCCCAGAGCAGCGGCCTGATGCTTGACGAGATTATAAATCATATGTCTTCAGAAAGTGAGTGGTTTCAAGATATTCTTGAGCGAGGAGAATGTTCAATGTACTGGGATGCATTCTTGAGAAAAGATACGCGTTTCCTTGTTCCTGGTGAAAAAAGAAGGAAATTTACGGAGGAAGAATTGGATGAAGTCATGAGGCCTCGGGATGGAAGACCATTTACAAAATATCCTGTTGTTGATGTGGACCCTATTGAATTCTGGACAACATTCACAGAAAAACAGATTGATCTTAACATTGATTCCACTATTGTAAAAAAGTACATTTTTGATATTCTCAGCCAGTATTCAAAAAATGGTGTCAAATACATAAGGTTTGATGCAGCAGGATATATCGGAAAAGTACCTGGGACAGATTGTTTTCTCACTGATAAGGCAATAGATTTCATCAACCTATTTTCCAGAATGGCTAGAAGAAAAGGAATTACAACACTTGTTGAACTACATAATGACTACCGGACAATATATAGAATGGCTGAAAAGCTAGAAGAAGGCAGTTATGTCTATGATTTTCAGCTTCCAACATTGATGCTTGATGCAATTAAAAATAAAACAGCAGATAAGCTCAAGCAGTGGCTTAAACATAATAAGAGACCAATTCACACCTTCACAGTCCTTGATACTCATGATGGGATTGGGATGATTGATGGAAAATATTTGCTTAATAAGAGCCTATCCCTAAATTTTTGTAG
>JAHIYL010000279.1 GCA_018815145.1 Nanobdellota archaeon
AGTGATAAAAATAGTAAGATTTAAATACTTTGACTCCCTGCTATCGATATTATGGATTTTCTGGCAATTAAGAAACCAAGCCTCTACCAAAACAAAGAATTTTCAACACTTGGTCATTACATCCCAGATATTTACCGAGTTAAAGGGATCAAATATGAATCAGCCTGCAGAAAAGGATTTATCAAAAATGTTGATGGCACAGGATTTGTGCAGCCAATGAAAAAATAAATATTGAATTCACTGTATTTATATATAACATATCTCTACCATTGAGAAAAAATGCCTACCCACAACCCACAAGTAAATCTGCCTGAAGGAGGAACCATAGATGATGTAGTGCATAGTGCACTATCCAATATTGCAATCGGTGGAATAATCAGAAGTGAAGAATATGAGCTGCTCAGACTGGCAAAAGTCCACGAAGGTGACGAGGAAACTCTATGGTATGATCATGCCGGACTTGAAGCAAAACCAGGTGAACATTCTGTGTATTATCTCGGAGCTGCTGCAGAACTTTATGCTGATATAACACATGATGCACAATTAACAGAAATTCCATATGACACAAACAAAAAACACCCTCGCCTGACATTTCTCTATCATAGCAGAACAGGTGAAACAGACACAAAACCTGTATTTGTACAGGTTAATGTTGCAGGCAATGTCTTTGTCAATGGAAAATATCAGGATCAATATAAATCTCAGGGAAAAGAACAAGATCTTCAAGGTCTTTACAAGACAATCGAACAGAATGGCTTTGATGCCAATGAAAATGCAGGACAACTTGGTGAGCTTACCTCAACACTATATGAGTTCCTGCCGGATTTTGCCAAAGCTAGCACAGATTATAAGCCGCAACTGCAGCAAACAAGCAATGCTGATCTGGCTAAGATGTACAGCACTTTTGGTATAACATATAAGTCAATTCCAAAGGATAATCTTCTTCAATAAGTAATCCTATCACTACACTGAAAAAATGGCAATATTACCCGACTATAAAAAACTCGATGAAAAAGTAGTCGATGCTCTCTGTAAAATTGCAGTCGGTGAAAACCTGCATGACTCTGATATTGATGCTTTGACAGATGCAAGGCTCTCCGGCAGAGGAAGGCAATACTGGACAAACTACATTGGACTGAAACCAAATCCAGGGACGCATACAGTATATTATCTTGGACCAGCAACAGAATTATATGAGGATAGCATCAGAGAACAATCTGTTGATCTGGAGTTTAACACTGCCACAAAACCTCGGCTGACCTTTCTTTATCACATCAGAGAAGATCCAAAGACCACACGACAGGTCTTTGTGCAGGTCGCAAATGATGGCGGTGTACATGTTGATAAAGATTACAAAGGATATATCAGCCATAATCTTATGTATGCTCTACAGGGTTATTCCTGGACCTGGCATAATAAACAGATATCTGATATTGCCAATGAGGTATTTTCAAAATATCTTAAACCTGATACACAAGACAAACTACACTTCAGTAAAATGCCTTTCCTCCAAGACATCTTCTATAAGTCAGGTGTGACATACGAAACAGTCAAGGCATTACAACCCAGCACAATATCTGTCCAAAAATAAAAATAAAGACAACAAAAATGGCTCAACAAAAAATTGCAGATAATCAAAGAGGAGATGTATTTTTAGAAGATAAAATAATAGACCTGATGACCAAGACCTCTCTGGGATTTCTGGTCAGGCCAAAAGAGGCAGAAGAACTTCTTGAAGCAAAAGTACATATCCAGGATATGCAGGAGAGCATGTTCCCATACTGGACAAAAGCAGAAACATCAAAAGATAAATATCTGGCCATCTATATTTCGCCATGCTTAAATCTCCTCAATAACCAACTTGATGAAAAAAAAATTGACTATTCTGGCCTTGATGTCTTCCACACATATCTTCTGATGAAGCCTCTAACTGATCCAAATGAAGAGATAAATTCAGGCAACAGTTGGATAGTGCAAGTGAACAGAAAAAGCAATGAAATCTATGTGAATGGCAATAGCATAGGCTATTTGAAAAACATAGCTCCAAAAAATCATCGTGAAGTGATTGATTTTGTATTTGATCAAAATTACAATACTTTTAATGCGTCTTCAAAAAGCAGTCTTTCAATTAAACAATATAATACTGGGTCTTGCTACAAGAATATCGGCGTGACTTTTGAGCGGGCACAAAAAAGAAGGTATATCAATGAAAATGGAAAAGTTAACAAATTATTTTTTCTACTTAACAACTTATGCTTAAAAGGTAAATGATTTCATTTCCTCTTCTCTTCAAACCCGCAGTACTTTTCTATCACACATCTATTACACTTAGGCCCTCTCGGCATGCACACATTCTGGCCATGTTTCACAAGAAGTTCGTTGATATCTTTCCAGTGCCTCTTTGGGAGTAATATTCTCAATTCAATCTCAGTGTCATCCGGTGTCTTTGTCTTAACCCACCCTATCCTATTAGAAATCCTATGCACATGGGTGTCAACACATATTCCCGGCTTTCCATAGCCTTGTGTCACAACCAGATTGGCAGTCTTCCTCCCCACTCCTTTCAGTTTTACCAGTTCATCTATCTCATCAGGAACTTTTGAGCCATATTCATCTATAAGCACCTGTGATATATTTTTTATTATCTTTGTCTTATTGTTGTAGAAACCCACAGGATAGATTGCATTCTTTATCTGTCCATCAGAAAGCCTGGACATCTCAGCAGGTGTCTTTGCCAGGTCAAACAGTCTTTGTGCAGCACCGAATGTCACAGCATCTTTTGTCCGCAGAGAAAGGAGGCATGAAATCAGGACATAATAAGGGTCATCAATCCTGTTTGTCGGAAAATCACGGATAGAATATTCTTTGTTCAGGAGAGCGACTATCTTATCTATATCTTTCATCAAAATATTGAAACCTAGGTAGGAATAAAAAATTATTCATAGTATTTTTCCGATCAAATCAATTAATTATAAATATCCTGAAATATACCAATTCCATTGCGGGGTGCTACATTGGACAAAGAAGAAACCATTACAAAAATTTTCAATAAATACAAGAAAATAGAAATTAAACCTGATGAATTCATGGGTCTGAAACAGTATATCTTCCTAAGAAAACTACTTTCAATTAATCCTATCCTCTACAGAGAGCTCATCCTAAATCATACAGAACTTGTAGGAAAAGTATACACTCCTGAAGTAGGGACAGCAATAAAATACTTTCACATAATAAGGCAATTCTTTCCCGCAAGTATCGGACCTTTTGTAATTGATATCGATGACATCCTGGGAAAAGGAAAAATTGAAGACCTGCAAAATACTGAATTCAGACTAGCTGCAAAAAAAAGACTCAAGAACCTTATAATCAGCTTTGCAATAGGAAGGTACAACTATTTTGCAGAAAAGACAGGGCAGGCTATTTTTTCAAATGACAATTCGACCAGACTGAAAGACTTCCTGTCAAAGCTCATCATTGTTGTGACAGACAGTGAAAGGATCCTTGGAATAGGTGATCAGGGCAGGGATGGTGCAGAGATCTCCTTTGGAAAGCTGAACTGCTATTATCTGGGTATAGGTTTTAACCCATCATATCTTCTTCCCTTAGGAATCGATGTAGGCACAAATAACAGGGCTAAGCTGGATTCAGCTCTCTATGACGGAATGAAGCATCTTAGGCTAAACAATCAACAATACTATCCTATGATGCAGCTTGCACTTGAGGCCATTTCTGAGCTCAGTCCAAGATTGATGCAGTTTGAGGATTTCAAAGGAGCACGGGCCTGGAATATCCTGGATTGGTTTACAGAAAATATTGATGTGCCGTGCTTCAATGATGATTCCCAAGGCACAGGTGCTGTTGTCCTTTCCGGTATCATGTCAGCAGAGAGGCTGGGCATCGATCTGAAAGATTCATATTTTCTCTTCTACGGGGCAGGAGGCGCTGCAATCGGGCTTGCACAGCAAATTGAGTGGTATCTTGAAGAGAATGGCATGGATAAAGAAGAGGCAAAAGACAGGATAATCATGATTGACAGCAGTGGTGTGCTCTATGAAAAAAGAGAGCTCAAGCACAAGCAAGGAAAAAAAGAATTTGAGAGCTATCAAAAGCAGTATGTACTTAGTGCCAATAGTGAAAAGGTACTGATACGATTTATGCAGAAGAAGCATGACCATTGGAAAATCGGTGAAAAGATTTCTGCAGAAGAAGCAGTAGAATGCTTTGGCACAAATATATTGATCGGCACTACAACACAGCCGGGCATCTTTACACCGGCACTTATATCACTTGCCAAAAAATCTTCAGAAAAAAGAATGAAAAAACAGGCAAAATTGCTCTGCATGCCTCTATCAAATCCCACACATAAATGCGAGATATTGAGCAAAGATGAAAGCCACCAATATACTGAAGCTGAGACAGAAGGTGAACAGCTATATATTTTAAAAAAGGCTGTGACAAGGACTATTGATGCTGCCAAAGGTGAAATAATAATCGGCACAGGAAGCCCCTTTCCAAGCGTCGATTACAAAGGAAAAAATTATGAGATCGGACAGGCTAACAATATTTTCATCTTTCCGGGCCTCGCATATGGGATTGTCTTTTCCGGTGTCAGGAAAGTCACAAAACAGATGTTTCTTGCTACTGCAAAAGGACTCTCATCAGTGCTTGATGAAGAGGATATCAAAAAAAATAGGATATATCCTTTGTTTGAAAAGTTCTACAAAGCCTCAGAAAGAGTTGCTGCATATGTAGCACTAGCAGCGATAAATGATAAAGATGCAAAGATAAATCCCTTGCTGGAAAAGTATAGGGTCTATGATGATGAAAAAAGACTTATCAAAGATTTAATCAAAGAGGTTGCAGATTCCATCTGGTATAATAGAATTGATGTGAATAATTTAATTCATGATGAAAATACTGAAAAAAGAACCAGTGATTTTGATTTTGAAAGAATAAGAAAAGATTTAATAACTGCAAAAGAACTGGAAGAATAGAAAAGAGAATTATTTAAAATATAGTATCGCGTGTTATTTAATTTTGCATGCAATGGCGGCAGTCGGAGCTTTGCTCCTCGTCAGGTCACCCCGATGGGGCTTCCCCCGACCCGACCTGCGCCAATGCAAAATTTTTAATAATAAATTATTCTCTTACAAGAATAGAAACATGCGGTGATGATTAGGCCAGATGAACCGCAGGTGAATAGGGATAAATTTCTCGTTGAGAAATTAAGCCCGTCTGTGCCACATTCATCATCACCGTAAAAATAAAATCTTTAAATAAACCATTAAAAAATGGAAATCACAAAACATATCATTGAGCTGTACAAAAAAGTTGCTACAACTCTTCCATCAGATGTGAAAGCAGCACTATCCAAAGCCTATGAAAATAAAGAAGAAAGTACAACTGCAATAAATACTCTTTCTGCAATAAACAAAAACATTGAGCTTGCAGAAAATGAATCTAAGGCAATCTGCCAGGATACAGGAACACCATATTTCTTTGTCAAATATCCAATTGCATTGTCACAGCTTGAAGTCAAAAAACAGATTATTGAGGCAACAAAAATTGCATCAAAAGAGATTCCTTTGCGGCCAAACTCTGTTGAAACTCTGAGAGGAAAGACTGAATCCGACAATGTAGGTGTTGGTATTCCAGTCTTTTATCTTGAAGAATGGGAAAAACATGATCTTCAGATCCAGCTCATCCTAAAAGGAGGAGGTTCTGAAAACATGGGCAGAACATACTCGCTTCCTGATACAACTCTTGGTGCAGGAAGGGATATCCACGGAGTAAGAAAGTGCATCATCGATGCAGTGTTCCAGGCGCAGGGAAAGGCATGTCCTCCAGGAATACTGGGTATTGCTGTCGGTTCACCAAAGGACGCAGTAGCAAGGCTTGCAAAAGAGCAATTGCTGAGAAAGCTTGATGACAGAAATCCGGTAAGAGAACTTGACAGGTTTGAAAAAGATATTACAGCTGAATTGAACACACTGGGAATCGGTCCTGCAGGATTAGGTGGAAAGACAACCATCCTTGGCGCAAAAATTGCTTTCATGCACCGCCATCCGGCATGCTATTTTGTTGAGATAGCATATTCATGCTGGGCAACAAGAAGAGGCACACTGACTATTAATGAGGTGGGTGAAGTTGTCTATGATTAAGCTTACAACCCCTTTGCACAAGGATGACATCAATAATCTGAAAGTAGGTGATTCAGTTCTATTATCAGGTACAATCTTTACTGCTAGAGATGCTGTGCACAAGTATTTGCTGGAAAATCCTCAAGAGCTCCCAAAAGGTATTGATCTAACCGGAGCAGTTATATTCCATGCCGGGCCAAATGCAAAAAAAGTTAATGATAAATGGGTAATCACAGCAATCGGACCGACAACAAGTGCAAGGATGAGTGCATATGAGCCTGATTTTATTAAAAGGTTTGGAGTCAGAGCTATCATTGGCAAGGGAGGTATGGATAAAAACACAAAAGAATCCCTGAAAAATAATGGTGCTGCCTACTTCTCTGCAATCGGCGGAGCAGCAGCTCTTCTTGCGCAATCAGTTGTCCAGGTAAAAAATGTATTTTTTCTGGAAAGATTTGCAATGACAGAAGCCATGTGGGAACTGGAAGTAAAAGATTTTCCGGTGATTGTGACAATGGATAGACATGGGAAGAGTGTGCATGATGATGTGAAAAAAAAGTCAGGAAAAGAGTATGAAAGGTTGATTGGAGAATAAATTTCTTAACTCCAAAATAAATCTAATTGTTTTTGAGGAATATATCC
>JAHIYL010000280.1 GCA_018815145.1 Nanobdellota archaeon
AGGATTCAGATGCAGGCAGAGCGCATCTGCTCCAATCAATTCAACCGCAGCTCTGCATTCTCTAATTCCGTAACCATAATTCAATTGCACAGCACCAAGGTTTGCTATAAGAGGCACATTTTTGCAGAATTTCCTGACATCAAACAGAGGAAGTATTCCATTGTCCTCAACAAGTATCCGCTCAGAACCTACTGACATTGCAATCCCTGATTTTTCAGCTGCTTTTGCAAGGTTGGAATTGATATTCGGATAATCTTTGCAGCCAGTTATCGGAGAGATGATGAGCGGCGCTCCCAGTTTTTTTCCGAGAAATTCCGCTGAAGTATCAATCTCATCAAAATCTATTTCAGGCATAGCATTATGGATAAACCTGTATCTCTCAAATCCATTTGTCTTGGACTCAACCTGTTTTTTCAGGCAGATATCCATATGGTCTTTTTTTCTTTTGTGCATATTATGTTAACCTTTGTTCATATGATTTTATTATTATTATTTATTATACCTTCCTTTTCAGCATGTAATCTGCAAAAGCATAAAAAAACTCCTTTTTTTTCTCATCAATTTCAATCCCCTGCAAAACCCTTTTTGCAGCAATTATTTTTTTTATGCAAAGATGCCTGCAGTAATCAACAGCACCTGTCTCATTGTATATCTCAATAATCTTATTAATTTCATCTTTATCTGCTTTTGCATTGCCGACAATTTCTGAAATATTTTTTTTTTGTACATCATCAGCATTCTCAATAGCCTTTATCAGGAGAAGTGTCTTTTTTCCTTTCAATATATCAGAACCTTGCATTCTTCCTTTTTTTGCTTCTGCTGATACATCCATAATATCGTCCTGCACCTGGAATGCAACGGAAACAAGTCTTCCAAAATCCCCCAGCTTTGCAGTATCATCCTTTTTTGCTCCTCCAAGAAGCGCACCCATCTTGAGGCCGGCAACATAAAGGCTGCCTGTCTTCCTGAAAATCATATCAAGATATTTTTGTTCTGTCACATCAAAAGTGTTTTCCAGCTCAATGTCCAATGCCTGGCCAAGCACAAGATTCTCTGATGTATTATTTAATATTTCAAGTGCTGAATTTTTCCTGTCCTCTGAAAATCGTGAACCAAACAAAATTTTTCTTGCAAGCATGTCTGAATACAGGCCGATAAGCATAGAGATTG
The DNA here is from genome assembly GCA_018815145.1 of Nanobdellota archaeon. Taxonomy (GTDB): domain Archaea; phylum Nanobdellota; class Nanobdellia; order Woesearchaeales; family GW2011-AR15; genus WJJD01. The sequence continues at coordinate 1,171 of JAHIYL010000280.1, forward strand.
ATGCTGCATATCTTTTTGAGGTTCTTGAAAATATATTGCCCTCATATTCATAGTCCTTATTCTTGGTAAGATATCCCTTTTTCAGTTTCAATTGCACTCCTTCATTATCTCTCCTATAATCATCCTCATCCATGATATCATCAAAAACCAGAGAAGATGTGTGGAGCAGTTCAATTGCAAGGCTTGGGCGAACAATTCTTTCTTCGTTTCCTGAAAAAGAATTGAATGCCATGATAAGTGATATCGGGCGCAGACGCTTTCCACCACACAAAGAATACTCTTTTAAGAGGGAGATAATATGTTTATTTTCAGGACTCTCTATTGATCCTATTTCCCGGTCAAAAAATGATGACATCTCCCTATCCAGGATCTTTCTGTATTTTTCAAGTGATTCTTCGAATTCCATATTTAGTCACTCTAAACTCCTAAGGATCATTTCAACTTTTTTCAGGACATCATTGGGTCCTGCAACAGTCCAATTATATTTTTCAGCATGAATTTTCAGTTCATCTCTCGGAGATATGACGACAGGATTTTTCACATCCTCCAAAAAAGCAATATCATGTTCTGAATCTCCAAAACCAAAAGACATATCCAGAGTGAACCTATTTGATTTTAAAAATTTTGCCAGTGTGCCCTTTTTCCCTGATTCAAAATGCATCTCTGAATTGATATTCCCTGTATATTTCCCTTGACTTGTCTCAAGCTCTATTCCCAGGAGCCCATCCATGCGAAGATAATCCTTTATTGGAGAAAGCACTTCAATCAGTGAATTTGACAGGATGAGATTATAATAATGATATTTTTTCATGATTCTGACAAGGTCCTCTGAAAAGGAAAATAATCTTGACCTGTCAAAAAACTCCTTTGCAAAAACATTAATCTTATCTTTGTCCTGACCAACCAATCCTTCAGCTGTCTCCATCACATATTGATGCGCTGTTCTGAAATATGATGTCTCACCTGTCTTCAGGCCTTCAAGCAGTTGCATAATATTATTGTAATTTTCTTGCCTGAACAATCTTTTTTTGTGCAAGTATTCAATGAATTCAACTGTGGAATAACCATTGTACAATGTCTTGTCAATGTCATAGATAGCGAGTTTCATAAGAGAGAAGGAAAAAGCAATGGATTTATAATTATTGATGTAAATTACTAAAATTAATAATCAAAAAAAATTAAGAAAAAATATCTATTTCTTTGCGACCTTTTTCTCTTTCAGGATTGTCTTTGCCATCATGAAGACTACAAATGCCACGACCACAAAATTGATCAATTCTCCAAGGAATGCCCCCCATTTCAGATAGACGGGACCCAAGACAAGAGTTGCTTCCCTCCATGCTCCCCCCGGTATCATAGGTGTTATGATCGGCATTATGATATTATCCACAAGACTTTTTACAAGAGCACTTGCAGCAGCGCCGATTATGAATGCTATCGCAAGCCCATATACTTTGTATTCCTGGAGAAACTCCATAAATTCATTCATTACTTTCATACTTAATCACCCCTAAAATGATATATTGCGAGAAATGGATATAAAAATATTTTGGTTATAAGTCAGAAAGAAACACTACAAAAAGAATTATTCAAAACTCAGGATATCATTCTTCATTGTTTCCAACATTGTCTCGGCGACGAGAAGGAACGTGCCTTCAAATCCGCAGTTCATGCATCTGTAAATGATTGAATTTGGTGAGTTTGATATAAGATCAAAACCATCTGTGTAATTTTGAGGCAGGCTTTTGCAGTGCTCCTTCTCTGTGCTTGCACACCGGGGACAGACCAGAATCTCATTTACAGATTGTTTCTTTTTGAAAAGGCCCATATTGATAGAGCCTATCCCTAAATTGAGTCAACAATGCGTTTGATAGAAATTTCTCATAAGAAATTGCATTCCCAGTTTGTCTTGCTTTTCTAAAAAATTAGCTTATTGAGATTGGAGCATCACACTTACGGAGGCAAATGCCCACTTG
>JAHIYL010000281.1 GCA_018815145.1 Nanobdellota archaeon
AACGTAAAATAGTTTTCTACAAATAATTATATATATCTTTCAGATTATTCTCTTCTCTATGACCGCAAAAAAAGCCTCTGCAATAGCAAACGCAAACATAGCTCTTTCAAAATACTGGGGTAAACGGGATGAAAAGCTGCATCTGCCGCAAAATTCCAGCATAAGCATGACTACTGAAGGGCTTTTTGCACATACAACTGTCTGTTTTGATGCAAAATTTACTAAGGATTCCTTTGTTCTGGATGGAAAAAACATTGCTCCGGACACTCCTGAATTTAAAGACTATATTGGCAATTTTCTCACTTTTGTTAAAAAAGAATATAATATTACTGAAAAGGCAAGAATTGAAAGTAAGAACAATTTTCCTGGTTCTGCAGGACTGGCATCGTCTGCTGCAGGTTTTGCGGCACTTGCGACAGCAGTGAATTCTGCTCTTGGATTGGGACTTGATGAGAAAGGCCTCTCTATCCTTGCAAGAAGAGGGTCGGGCTCTGCATGCCGCTCTATATTGGGTGGATTTGTTGAGTGGAAAAAAGGAGTGAAAGATGATGGCAGTGATTCCTATGCTGTTGAGTTGGCAACAGCTGACCATTGGAAGGATTTCAGGATGGTCTTTTGCATAACCTCACTTTCTGAAAAAAAAATCAAGTCACGTGCAGGCATGAATGAGACAGTAAAGACCTCACCATTCTATGCAGAGTGGCTCAAGACAGTAGAAAGTGATCTTGCCAGGATAAGGCAGGGCATACTTGAAAAAGATTTCACCATTGTGGGTCAGACAGCTGAAAATAACGCGCTCAAGATGCACAGCCTTATGATGACCACAGAACCCTCAATAATGTATTGGAATTCAGGGACACTTGAAGTCATAGACGCGGTGCTTGATATAAGGGACAAAGGCATGGGATGTTATTTTACCATGGATGCAGGTCCTCAGGTCAAGATTATATGCCTTGCAAAAGATGTTGAAAAGATCATGAAAAAGATTGAGGCTCTCAAGAGTGTAGAAAAGATGATTGTATCAAGACCCGGTGAGGGCGCATACATTACAGATGATCATCTTTTCTGAACACGATTATACACAAGATATTTAAAAAATGATAAATACTTCTGCTCCTGGAAAGATAATTGTTGCAGGAGAATGGGCTGTACTTGAAAAAGGCAATTCTGCAGTTGTTGCTGCTGTAAATAATAAGATCAATGTCAAAATCAGAGAATCAGACAGATTTCTAATATCAATAAAAGACTATGGCATCAATGAACAGGAATTAATATCAGGCAGCAGGCATATGTCAATTGCCTTCTCTGCAGTAAAGACCTTAGAGGAATACCTGGGAAATCTAAGACCATGCCACATTGTCTCAGAAGGTATTGACAGGATAGGCGGACATAAGATAGGACTTGGTTCATCTGCAGCCGCAACAGCAGCAATAGTCACTGCTCTTTTGGAATACAACGATTCCGCCTGGGACAAACAACTGGTGTACAAATTGTCCATGCTCTCCCATTTTGGGGCACAGGGCAAATTAGGTTCAGGTACTGGGATTGCAGCATCAGTCTATGGGGGCACTGTTAAATATACAGCGCCTGATACTGATTGGCTTAAAAAAAGGCTTGGAAAGAAAAAAACAAAAGAGATTGTATCTATGGATTGGCCAGATCTGAAGATAGAAAATATCAGTCTTATGCCAAATCTGAAAATACTCATAGGTTTCACAGGTTCATCTGCTTCAACAAAATACCTGATAAAAAAAATAATGGACTTTAAACAAAGTGCTCCTGATGAATATACCAAGATTATGACACATATAAATGAACAGGCATTGATATTTGCAGTTCAAAAAAATGAACAGGATATATTATCAGCAATAAGAAATAATTCTGCATTGCTTCGACGGCTTGAAAATAAGTCCGGAGTAAATATCTTCACAAAAGAACTGACAAAACTGATAGAGCTCTCTTCAACAGAAAAAAGTGCAGCAAAGCTCTCCGGTGCAGGCGGAGGAGACTGCGGAATTGCAGTGTGCTTTGACGAAAAAATTACTCAAAAAATCAAGAGAAGCTGGGAAGAAAATAAAATAGTTCCATTGGATTTGAAGATTGATACAGATGGGATAAAACTGAATAAATAGTAGCTCACTTGACAACTGGATGTTTGTTTTCCTAGAATATTTATTTTTTTATTAATTGTAGCAGATGTTTTTGAATGTCATCAATTTCAAAAACATTACCTGAAAAATCGTCTTGATCCTGCATTTTTTGATTACGGATATTCCCATCAATATCCACAAAAATATAGTTATAATCTGACCATGAACCATGCCCATCATTCCCATGTCTGTAAAAAACCCACACAGGAAAATTTTTTTGTCTTTGTCTAATTTTCTCTCCAATCACACCATATTCTTCATGAGAAACCTGTCTTGAACATTCTTCTGTTTCAAGCTTCTGATATTGGACTTGCTGCTCACCCCATTTCAAAAGCTGTTCAAAAAATTCTATGCTTACTATTTCTTCCCTGGTTTCGGGTCTTATTGTAACTGCAGCGCCAAAGTATTTTTTTGCCTTTTTCAGGTGCTCAAATGTCTTGCCTATTTCTTCAAACGACCCGTCCCATCTAATCTCATCATGGTTATTTTTTAGGCCATCAACGCTGACATTATAATAAACATTATGGAGCCTCTTCAATGGTCCAAGACCATAATCTGCGATATATCTCCCATTAGTATTGATAAAAAACACTGTTCTCGGATTTTTTTTCATGACAGCATATTTACTATTGTACCCAAATTACTTAGATAATAAACTGGTGAAATGTATTTCATTTAGGGCTATGAAAATTATGTTATTTATATTTATACTCGAGCCTATCCCTAAATTGAGTCAACAATGCGTTTGATAGAAATTTCTCATAAGAAATTGCATTCCCAGTTTGTCTTGCTTTTCTAAAAAATTAGCTTATTGAGATTGGAGCATCACACTTACGGAGGCAAATGCCCACTTG
>JAHIYL010000282.1 GCA_018815145.1 Nanobdellota archaeon
GGCACTAATACTGAACCAACATATCCCGCACCACCAGTCACCAATACTCTTTTTTTCATTATTTAAATCCCCCCTTTATTGTTATCATTTTCTCCAATTATTGGAAAATATTTATTTTTTCTATACATGGCACAACCCATTTTAAGATATTATACGTCTTTATTAAATATTCTGCATAAGGCAGTGTAAAACCAAAAATAATAATAATCAACTTGTTTTATTCAGAATAAGGGGAAAAAGAAGATGTTTACAAAAAAAAACAGGGTTCTATTGATAAATCATGATGTCTATCAGGATGATAACCAGTTTCCTCTTGGTCCTGCATACCTTGCAGCTGTCCTGCACGAAAAAGGCGCATATGTTGAAGCATATTGTATGGATGTATTCCATCATACAAATGAAGAGCTTGCAGAATACCTTGATAATAATGAGTATGACATCATAGGAATAGGGTATATGGCAGCAAGATTCAAAGAGACTGTGCAGGAACTTTGTCAGGTTATCAATGAACACAAGAAGAATGCATGGCTGGTTCTTGGCGGGCCGGGCCCTTCTCCTATTCCGGAATATTCTTTGAGAGAGACAGGTGCGGATGCTGTTGCAGTCGGTGAAGCCGAGAACACGATAATTGATCTGTTGGACTGCAAGGTAAACAAAAAAGATTTATCAAAAGTTGCAGGCATTGCTTTTCTTGACAATGGCAGGTTTGTAAAAACAATACAGAATCGTGTAGTAAGAAACCTGGATAAACTTCCGCTTCCTTTGTGGGAGATATTCCCGATGGAAAGGTACACCACCTGCATAAAGGGATATAACCAGAAAGAGGAAGAGAAGAGTTTTTTTGTGATTTCAAGCAGAGGCTGTGTGAACAGATGTAATTTTTGCTATAGGATGGAAGCAGGAATCCGGCTTAGAAGCATAAAGAGTGTGGTGGAGGAGCTCAGCATACTCTACAACAAGTATGGGGTGAACAACATCTATTTTCAGGATGAGCTTTTTGTCGTGAACAAAAAAAGGCTTTTGGAGTTGGAAAATGAACTTAATAAAGCAAGGATCAAAACCAAGTTCTGGTGCAATGCCAGGGCAGACATAATGGATGAGGAGATGATAGAGATACTCAAGAGATGCGGCTGCCAATTCATAAATTTTGGTTTTGAATCCAGCAGTGATAAGGTTTTGAAGCTGATGAACAAGAATGTCTCTGTGGATGATAATATTAAAGCTCTTGAAGCAGTAAAAAAAGTAGGCGGGATCGGCATGGGGCTTAACTTCATCTGGAATAATTTTGGAGATGATGAACATACGCTTTGGGAAAATGTAAGGCTCATAAAAAAATACAATACTTATTATCAGTGCAGGACAATCAAACCTACAACACCTTATCCGGGCGCAGATCTTTATGATACTCTTGTTGAGAAAGGGAAACTGGGAGGTCCTGAAGATTTTTTTAATAAATTCAGGAATTCTGACCTGATGCTTGTAAACATAATGGAAATGTCAGATAAAGAAGCATACAGGCTTTTGCTTGAGGCAAATACAGATTTGATCATGGATCATTATACTCATGTTGACGGGGATATTGATGAAGCAAAGACACTCATCAAAAACCTGGCAGACCTGTATGCCGGCGAGGAGATCAAGTTCAGGGGAGTGAGGCATTACAAAAAAGATGATAAATAATATCATTTGAAAAGGTGGCAAATGTACAAAAATAAAAAAATAATATCACTGATTCCTGCGAGAGGCGGAAGTAAAGGAATTCCCAGAAAGAATATCAGGGATCTGGCAGGAAAACCATTGATTGCATATTCTATTGAACAGTCAATCTCATGTGAGTTGATAGATAGAACATATGTATCAACTGAAGATGAAGAGATTGCAGGTATTTCAAGAAAATGTGGCGCAGAGATTATAGTAAGACCACCAGAATTCGCAACTGACACTGCTAAAACAGAAGATGTTGTAAAGCATGCATTGACAGTCATAAAAGAAAAATCTGATATTATAGTCCTTCTTCAGCCAACAAGTCCGTTGAGAAAACAAAAGACAATTGAAATGGCAATAACAACATTTATTGATAATATGCAAAAATATGATTTTTTGATGCCCCTTCATAAAGCAGAACTAAAGAGGGGAAAAATTGAGAACAGAATATATGTTCCAGAGGTAAAAGAGGAAACCAGAAGACAAGATTTGGATGAGACTTTTTTTGAATGTGGTACAATTTTCATCTATAAATCTGATCTTATACGTGGAAAAGAAAAACCAATGCAGAAAATAATGCCTTTTGTTATCAAGAGTCGTATTGAAGCACTGGATATTGATTCAGAAGAGGATTTCAGACTCGCTGAAAACATATTGCTTGCAAGAAAATGAAGAACGAAATCACTATTGGAAATCGGAAGATCGGGCCAGAGCACAAACCTTTAGTTATTGCTGAAATAGGAATCAACCATGGGGGAAGTCTAAAGACAGCAAAAGAAATGGTGGATGCAGCAAGCTGTGCAGGAGTTGAAGTTGTGAAGCACCAGACACATATTGTTGGTGATGAAATGGTGCCGATTGCCAAAAAGATAATTCCCGGAAATGCTACTGCTTCTATATATGAAATAATGGAAAGATGCGCACTGTCTGAAGAAGATGAAATGGTACTGAAAGCATATGTAGAATCAAAAGAGATGATATTCATAAGCACTCCTTTTTCAAGGGCTGCTGCAGACAGGCTGAATAGGATGGATGTTCATGCATACAAGATTGGTTCAGGTGAATGCAATAATTATCCCCTGATAGAACACATATCAAGATTTGGAAAGCCAGTCATCTTAAGCACAGGGATGAATACAATAGAGAGCATCAAAAAGGCTGTCGGAATTTTTAAGAAATACAGTGTAGAATTTGCTCTACTTCACACCACTAATCTATATCCCACGCCAAATCATCTGGTGAGGCTTGGCGCCATGGTAGAAATGGCAGAGTCTTTTCCTGATGTGCCTTTTGGATTGTCTGATCATACACTTACCAATCATGCATGTTTTGGAGCAGTTGCATTAGGTGCATCAATACTTGAAAGGCATTTTACTGACCATTCCAACAGGACCGGACCGGATATCATGTGCTCCATGGATGAGGATGCATGCAGAGAGCTGATAAAGGGCAGCGAGATATTGTTCCTTCAGAGAGGCGGTAAAAAGGAGCCTGCAAAAGAAGAGCAAGTGACTATAAGCTTTGCATATGCCTGTGTTGTATCAATAAAAAACATTAAAAAAGGAGAGAAGCTTTCAAAAGATAACATTTGGGTAAAAAGGCCGGGAACAGGTGAGATTCTGGCTGAGAGATTTGAAGCAGTTCTTGGCAAAATAGCAAAGAATGACATAGATAAAGATATGCAGATAAGGCAGTCTGATTTTGAATAGAAAGGAATCAGGGAAACTGCACATAGTACAAGAATCTTTGAAGATGAAAGACAACAAATATCTTATTAAAGGAGTAAGCAGGCATTACTCTAAGCCTATGAACATGCTCAGCCTGAATCGTACGCCTGAATGGAAACTGGATATAGCAAGCAAGCAGAAAAAATTATCAGGCCTTCTGCTTGACAGGTGCATTGCATTAGACTGCTGTCCGATATGCATGTCAAAGGAGCATCGGCTCTTTGTCAGCATATTTGATTATCCCTTCCATCAATGTGATGCATGCGGCCATATCTTCAGCCAGCGGCCGCCTGCAACAGACGCAATCAGGGACCTCTACAATGAGCACCAAGATTCCAATGATACAAAGGCTGTTCAGTCAGAAGTCTATGCCAAAAAAGAATTATATAAAAAAAGAGTAGCTAATATCGCCAGGCCGAAGGTGAATTTTGTGAATAAAATCGTCAAAGAAAAGGGCAGATGGGTCGATATTGGGGCAGGTGTCGGAGACATTGTAGCCAGTGCAAAAGAGTCGGGCTGGGACGCTATTGGTCTGGAAAGCGATTTGGCTGAAATAAGGTTTGCAGAACAGATGGGAACAAAGCTTGTCAATGCTTTTATTGATGAATCAAACATGGACAGATACCTTAAAGGTGCAAAGTTAGTTTCATTGTTCAATGTACTGGAACACATACCTTCACCAGGTGAATTTATGAGGCTTGTGAGCAGCAGTATTCCTGATGGAACCAATGTGGTGATAGAAGTACCAAGACATCCATCCATAAGTTCTTTTGCGAACAAGGCGTTTCCAGAATATGCAGCAAGACATATTTATCCTCCGGACCATCTTCATATATTTACTGAAAAGTCATTGGATATTATCCTTAAGGAAAATCATTTAAATATTGAAGCAATATGGTTGTTTGGCCAGGATATTTTTGAGACATTTTCAAGCATGGCAATCAAGGGAGGACATGAAAATCAGGCCTTGTTCTCACCTGTTCTGGAAAGCGTCAACAATCTCCAGGCAGATGTAGATAAGGCAGATCTATCAGACACAATGATTGTTGTAGCAGTCAAAAGAAAGGCAGTATGAAAAAGAACAAGTTTTTAAGATGGAAAAAATAAAAATAAAAATTGTTTTTGTGACAGGGACCAGGGCAGATTTCGGCAAACTGAAACCTCTTATGAATAAAATCGAACATTCCGACTGTTTTGAATGCTATATCTTTGCGACAGGCATGCATGTAATGGTCAAATACGGCTTCACTGTGAGCGAGATCCAGAAGAACAACTATGAATATATATATTCCTTTATCAATCAGAGTGAAGGTCAGACAACTGATATCATCTTATCAAATACAATTATCGGGTTTGGCAATTATATCCGTGAGATCAAACCAGACATGATTGTCGTCCATGGTGACAGGATCGAAGCACTTGGAGCAGCGATGTCAGGTGCACTGAACAATATCCTGGTTGCACATATTGAAGGCGGAGAAGTATCAGGGACCATTGATGAGTCCATGAGGCATTCCATAACTAAGATGTCGCACATCCATTTTGTATCGAACAATGAGGCAAAGAATCGCATCATCAGGATGGGCGAGGACCAGAAAAACATTTTTGTTATCGGTTCTCCTGAGATAGATATAATGCTTTCAAAAAACCTTCCTTCTATTGATGTTGCCAAGAGATATTATGAAATAAATTTTGACAGGTATTCAATATTCATATATCATCCTGTGACAACAGAACAGGAAAGCCTGGAAAAAGATGTCAATGAAGTCATCACCGGTCTGATAAATTCAGGGAAGAATTATGTGGTCATCCATCCTAACAATGATCCGGGTTCTGAGATCATCCTGAATACCTTCAGAAGACTTGAGAACAACAGGAACTTCAGGCTTTTTTCGTCCTTGAGATTTGAATACTATCTCACTCTTCTGAAAAATTCTGATTTTATCATAGGGAATTCAAGCAGCGGAGTAAGGGAAGCAGGGATATATGGTGTCCCTTCCATCAATATCGGCTCAAGGCAGAAAAACAGAAGCAGGAACAATTCAATAATTAATGTCAATGCTGACCATGATGAGATACTCAGGGCAATAGGGAATGTCAAAATGGCAAAAAAAGAAAAATTCTATGAATTCGGCGAGGGCAAGAGCGCAGACAAGTTCTTTGAGATTGTGTCGAAAAAAGACATTTTCAATATCCCTATCCAAAAGAGATTCTGTGATATTTGCCAATTATGAAAATGAGTAAGCTAAGAATAATTTCGCGTCTGGATGTCAAAGGTCCGAATGTTGTGAAGGGCATAAATCTGGAAGGTCTTAGGGTAGTTGGAAATCCGGCAATCCTTGCAAGGAAATACTATGAAGAGGGTGCAGATGAGCTGCTCTACGTAGACATTGTCGCAAGTCTATATGAAAGGAACAGCCTGCTTGATATTATAAAAGAGACCACTTCTCTTGGTGTATTTATGCCGATCACTGTCGGAGGAGGGATAAGGACCCTTGATGATATCAGGGCGGCCCTGAAAGTAGGTGCAGATAAGGTCGCAATAAATACAGCAGCAATAAAGAATCCCCAATTGATAAAAGATGCTTCAGAGATGTTCGGCTCTGCAAATATTGTCGGTTCAATTGAAGCGAAAAAGATAAGGGAGAACTATTGGGAGGCATATTTTGACAATGGCAGGGAGAAGACAGGGATTGATGCAGTAGCCTGGGCAAAAAAACTTGCAGAGTTTGGTGCTGGTGAGCTTCTGATTACTTCAGTTGACAAGGAAGGTGTAGAGGAAGGCTATGATATTGAACTGTTGAAAGCTATCTCAAATCAGGTATCTGTCCCATGTGTCGCAAGCGGGGGAGCAGGCAGCCTTAGCCAGATGCTTGAATGTGCTGTCAAAACAAAATGTGCAGGCATCTCTGTTGCTTCGCTTCTCCACTATGATAAAATAAGCATCCCTGAAATAAAATCATTTCTTCAGAAAAATCAGATTTTGGTAAGGCCAGTATCGTCATCTGGCAAGATATATAGGCTGTCAAAGTCAAAGAAAGTTTCGGTTATTGACACATCACTTGGCAATATCAGCAGTGTTGCCAATGCTTTTTCAAATATTGGTGCAGATGTCAGTTTGATTTATACACCCGAAGAAATCAGCAGGGCAGAGTATCTGGTGTTGCCCGGAGTGGGTTCTTTTTCCGATGGCATGGACAGCATAAGGAAACTTAAGGCAGAAGAAGCAATAAAAGCGCATATAAGAAAGAACAACCCATTTTTCGGCATCTGCCTCGGGATGCAGCTCCTGATGGAAGAAGGCACAGAATTTGGAAGACATAAGGGGTTAGGCATCATCAAAGGAGAAGCACCCCAATTGCCGGATCCATCCGAAGTGAAAGAGGAAGGTTACAGGCTGCCGCATATAGGGTGGGACAGGCTGATCGAGAATAATGTTTCAGCAGGGTGGAAAAATTCAATACTGTCTGACCTGGTTGATTCTTCAGAAGTCTATTTTGTCCATTCATATGTCTGCTCACCAAAAGAGAGAGAGGACATACTTGCAGAGACTGAGTATGGCGGACAAAGATTCTGCTCTGCAATAAAAAAAGATAACATTTATGGCTGCCAGTTTCATCCTGAAAAGAGCGGAGCAGTGGGGCAGTCGATACTTTACAATTTTTTAAAATGATTATTGGTGATAAAAATGGATGATCAAATAGAGGATAAGGGAGAGCCTGAGGCAAAATATGGGCTTCCGAGAAAGGTATTGTTCTGCAAAAAGTGTGTAATATCAAACCAAAGGCCGTCTTCAACAGTTGAATTCAAGCACAGCAAGGATGAGAAGAAGAAGACAATAGGTTTTGATGAGAAAGGGGTCTGCGATGCATGCAGGTATACAGAATGGAAAAAGAACCGGATCGACTGGGGTAAAAGGGAAAAGGAATTGATTGAGTTATGTGACAGGCATAGGAGCAAAGATGGTTCCTATGATTGTGTTATTCCTGGAAGCGGAGGAAAAGACAGCGGTTTCACAGCGCATATATTAAAGTACAAATATGGTATGCATCCTCTAACTGTCACTTGGGCGCCGCACAAATACACAGAGATTGGTTTTCAGAATTTTCAGGCATGGATACACGCTGGGTTTGACAACATCCTCTTTACCCCTAACGGCAGGGTGCACAGGCTTTTGACAAAACTTGCATTCCACAATCTTTTCCATCCGTTCCAGCCTTTTATAATAGGCCAGAAATACATAGGACCGAAATATGCCCTTATGCACAATGTCAAACTTGTTTTCTATGGAGAGAACCAGGCAGAGTATGGGAATAACATTGATGAAAATGAAAATCCTAAGATGGACATGAAATTCTTTTCAGAGGGAAAACTGGATGAACTGAAGATCAGCGGCCAATCCATAAAAGAGCTTATGAATAAGCACAGCATCACTATGAATGACCTTCAGCCGTATCTTCCGCTCAACAAGGAAGAACTGGAGAAAACCGATGTCCAGGTGCATTATCTGGGCTATTACCTGAAGTGGGATCCCCAGGAATGCTTCTATTACTGTGTCAAGAACACAGGATTTCGGCCGAACACAGAAAGGACAGAAGGCAGCTATTCAAAATATTCAAGCATTGATGACATGATTGACCCGTTCCATTATTTTACGACATATATCAAGTTTGGAATAGGAAGGGCGACATATGATGCATCCCAGGAGATACGAAATGAGAAGATAACAAGAGAAGAAGGTGTTGCCCTTGTGAAAAAATTCGATAGCGAATTTCCAACTAAATTCTTTAAGGAATTCCTGAAATACATTGACTTAGATGAAAAGACGTTTTGGGAAACAGTCAATAGATTCAGGTCACCACATCTCTGGATAAAGGAAGACAACGAATGGAAACTCAGGAAGGCAGTATATAATTAAAAAGAAGAATTTATTAATATATGTTCAATTTTAGAAAAATGAGGGGCAAGATATTTCCCCCAAAACTATTGGGATATTAGTAAATCATGCAAAATATCTAGACCATAGGAATTTCATGAATATGAAGCATCTCTTGTTAAGTTGAATAAAAAAAGTTGAAAGAGCGATCCAGTATGAATGATGTATTAAGCAATTCTCTTGATAAAGAAGCCGATTCATTTGATAAACAGATTCTTGAGAGAGTATCAAATGGTCACATCCCTGATTTGAGAAGGAGCGGCAGATGTGAATATTTCTTCAATAATCCCTGGAGAGACCAGGACTTCATTCGATTGTATTATGGAGATCTTATTCTAAGATATATATCCACTATTGAAAAAAACATGAATAAACCAATAAAAAATATCGATATCCTTGAGGTTGGATGTGGTCCGGGGCAAGTCTGCCTGGAGCTTGCCAGACACGGGTTCAATATTACTGGAATTGACATATCAAAGGCATGCATAGAAGTAGCAGAAAAGACTGCAAATGAAGACCCATGGAAAAAGGGAAGGGGTAAACTCAATTACAGGAAAATTGATTTTTTTGCATTGAGAGAAAAATTTGATATCATACTATTCACAGCATCTTTGCACCATTTTCCTGATACTGATAAAACAATGGTTCATACAGGAGACATTATTTTGGATAATGGTTTGGTCATAGTGGATGAGCCTGCTCGGGATTTGGTGAGCAAAAGAAATGCTGCGGTCATACAGTTAATCAAAATACTTCTTTCTTCATCTGGAAGCTATTATGAGAATATTACTATTCCGAAGGACGAGGATTCGATTAGAATACTACTGGAAAAGATATACTGTAGTGAGAAATATGAGACTGAGGAAGGGGTAAAAATACAGTCTGTAAATGATAACTCGTCAGGTTTTGACAGTATGTATGCTTCATTGAATGCTAATTTCATACAAGTGGAATTTGAAAAAAAATTTGCTTTTTATCACCAAATGATAGGCGGGATTCGACTTGGTTCGGTTGAAAAAGAACGTGAATTGGCTAGATTCTTGAAGGCAATCGACGGAATGCTTTGTGACCTTGGTGCAATCGACCCAACAAATTTCTATTTTGCGGGCCGTAAAAAATAAAATTAATCCTCATTTTTTTTAGTCAGTATTTTTTTAATTTCTTTTGCAGCTCTTTCGCATGATTTCCCGTCTGTCTTGTAATAGTAGAACTTCAGATCCTGCTCTATCTTTCCCTTTAGGCTTTCCCTGTATTTTCTGTCATCAAATATCTTCCTAATGTTCTTCGCTATATCCTGATCATATCTTATCCTTATGAAACTTTTTGCATCAGTGAAAAAATCTTTTTCAATATTGAGTTCAATTATGATGACAGGTTTTCCAAGGATTAGAGCGTCAAAGCATGTGGTCGAGCTGAATGTTATCGCAATGTCAGATTCAAGTATGGCATCGTACAAGATGTTCTCATTGGCTGTCCCTGCTGCCTTTGCGCTGATGATCTCATAATTTTTTATTCTGCTGTTTTTGATGGCTTCTGTCCACAACTCCTGCTTTATGTCCCTTGGATGAAGTTTGATCTTTATCCTGATATCCTTAAGCTCTGCAAGCTTACTGAAAATGCTGTCAATATATCTCTTCGTCTCATTTTCACCATATTCTGCATGCACAGGCTGTGCAAGGATGAGAACAGACCTCTTTTTTTCCTTCTTCTTTTTTCCCTTGTATCTTGTGATGACATCATCAATGAAATATGGTCCAATCACATGGACATTTTCAGGCTTCAGGCCAGAGTACCTGATAAGTGATTTCCGATCATTCTCATTGTAGAAAAAATAATGCGTCTTAGGAAAGAAATCAAAGAAATATCCTCCTTCAAACAATATAGAATGTGCAAAGAACACAGAGGGGATATCCAATTTATGGCAGGCAGCAAGGGCACATCTCTCATAGATACCGGATTGAGTGAGCACAATGTCAAGACCTTCCTTTTTTATGAGTTCCTTGTATGCATAATAATAGAGTGTGTTGAGAAAAGCAATCGGGAACCGGAAGAGGAAGTCAATATCAGGTCTTACAAAGCTGTAGAGGTCCCTGTTGTTCTCACGCATGGTGTCTGACTTGAGCTTTTTCGGAATCTTTCTCCATTTATCTGCAATCTCAAACCCCTGTTTCAGGCTCTTTTTGAATAAACCGGGAGTGATATAATCATTCAAGTAAAGATAATTGCCTTTTTTTGGCTTTTTCCATGGTTTCTTCATAGGTGAGGTAACAAGTATTGCTTCATCGAATTTTCCAAATTTATTCACCTTCTTCCTGACATCCTCAAAGAGCAGGACTTCGCTGACATTGCCTTTTGTATCCAGCCTGATCAGGGATTCATGAGAAAGGTATCCAATTTTCTTTTTTCTCCTTTTTTTTGAGGCAATGTGCTGTCTGTTAAAAAGAGACCTGAAAAAAAGATATATTATGATCAATGTGAGATAAATATTTATGGCAAAATACACTATTCTTATCTTCAGTCTGCTAATGAATGGATCAGGTCTGTTCTCAAGTATTGGCTTGTATCGAAGGTTTCTTTCTCTGAACGGGATGTTATATAGGTAATTTGCAAATCTGAACTTATGAAATTTCCAGTAAGGTATATCTCCGTCAATTGTAAGGATCTCATCAAGTGTTTTTCCTTTGAATTTTCCTTTATAGGGCCAATAGGACAATGCTTCCTTATATCTTTGCATCTCTTGTATCATTAATACAGAACAAAAGCAATTTTATTTAAATTATTATAGGAAAAAGTGTGTAGTATCACCGCTAAATATAAATTAAATAATACTATACTGGAAAATATTAGAAATGTTCTAAAAAAACAAATTTATTTACTCTTCCTCTTCTTCTGGTCCGTATGAAGGGATTGCAGCTTTTGATATTATCATGATGTCTCCCATGCTCTTTACAAGCTGATGGGGTACAATCACGCCTTTAGCGCTTCCCAGGACAGAACTGAGGAATGAGTTTTTTGTTGCCCTTACCCTCCATCCGGAAATCTTGTTTGTAGCGACGATAGCCTCTTCAATATCTCCAAAATAATCTCCGGTATCTGTAAAGACCTTCATCTCATATGCTTCAGTTATTCTTTTCATCCTAATCATGTGTATCCCTCCTAAAGTGATTATTAATAATTATAACCCTATACAATACCTGGAGGTTTAAATATTTTACTACAAAATCGTAAATCTATAGCTTTAATAAAAGTCTGCATTTTCCTTATATTTATGCACTCGTACAGGAATCTTTCCATAATCGGCTCTTCACATATCTCAATAGAAAGTGTTGAAGAAGTGAAAAAGGAATTTGAGAATGCACCGGATATAGTCGCTCTTGAACTGGATATAAAAAGAGTGCACGGCATACTGAACAAGGGTGCAAAGTCTGATAAGAAATATATATTAAAAAAATTAGGACTAAAGGTGTTCCTGTTTGCAGTCATTGCAGAATACGTACAGAAAAAGCTCGGTGAGATAGTAAATATAGATCCAGGAGAGGAGATGAGGACCGCTCTTGTATTAGCCAGAAAAAATAATCTGAAGGTTGCGTTGATTGACCAGGATATTGAACTCACTCTAAGAAAGCTCACAAAAAGGATATCGTTCAAAGAAAAGATGAATTTCATCGGAGACATATTCTCCGGGTTTTTTTCAAAAAAGAAAATGATAAAGTTTGATCTGACAAAAGTCCCTCCCAAACACGTGATAAGAGAGATGGTGTCACATCTGAAAAAAAGATATCCTAATGTATATTCAGTGCTCATAGATGAAAGGAATCACATCATGGCAGGAAAATTAAGCCATATTATGGCAAATGAACCGGACAAGAAGATATTATGTGTTGTCGGAGCAGGCCATGTTGATGACATTATCAATATCCTGCAAAAGAAAGATGCTGAATTATCAAAGGCATAAGGTTTTTAACAAATTGTAAATAGTTTTACAGATAAAAGCAACTTTTTTAAACAAATATCAATATCTCCTTACAGGAGAAAACCTATGCTATTTAATTCATTACATTTTCTAATTTTTTTCCCCATAGTGGTCATGACATATTTTGGTGTCAGGCAAAAATATCGATGGATAATACTTCTCATCAGCAGCTATTACTTCTATATGAGTTGGAAAGCAGAATTCATCATCCTGATAGTATTCTCAACACTGATCAATTATCTGATTGGAATAAAAATATATGAATCAAAGGCAAAAGCCAAAAAAAGGTTTTTTTTGTGGTCCGGAATAATAATTAATCTGGGCCTTCTGTTCTTTTTTAAATATCTTAATTTTTTCAGCATTGAATTCAATTCATTGATGCAGCTAATAGGTATACAGCTGAACCCACTGACATTAAATATAATTCTTCCTTTAGGCATAAGTTTCTATACATTCCAGTCTCTGAGCTATATTATTGAGATTTATTGGAATAAACTCAAGCCGGAAAAACATCTGGGAATTTTTGCAGTCTATATATCATTTTTTCCCCAGCTGGTAGCAGGACCGATTGAAAGAGCAGGCCATCTTCTTCCGCAATTCATAAAAAAACATGAATTTGAATACAAAAGAGCAACATACGGCTTGAAAATGATGCTGTGGGGATTTTTTAAGAAAGTTGTTATTGCAGAAAGGCTGGCAGTGGTCGTGAACACAATATATAATGATGCAACAGGATATACCGGAATCCCTTTGATCATGGCAACAGTCTTTTTTGCTTTTCAGCTGTATTGTGATTTTTCAGGTTATTCAGATATTGCAATAGGTGCTGCACAGGTAATGGGTTTCAGGCTGATGGAAAATTTCAGAAGGCCATATTTTTCAAGAAGTGTACAGGAATTCTGGAAACGATGGCATATCTCTTTATCTTCCTGGTTTAAGGATTATCTTTATATCCCTCTTGGCGGAAACAGGGTTCCGATAGCAAGATGGCTCTTCAACATTATGGTCGTGTTCATACTGAGCGGTTTTTGGCATGGTGCAAATTGGACTTTTGTGATATGGGGTGCTCTGCACGGGCTTTTCCTTATAATGGAAGCTGCTGTGAATCCAGTAAAAAAGAAGATACTTGATCTTACTCAGCTTGTAAAAGCAAACTGGCTGGTCCAATCTATTGAGATTGTTGTCACTTTTGCTCTGGTAAATATCGGGTGGATCTTTTTTAGGGCAAACACCCTTTCTGATGCCTGGTATATTTTGACTCATCTCTTTCAGGGTATCAACTTCAATTTCAGTGAGATCATCATAGGTGTCGGATGGTATGAGATGAAGATAGCTTTTGGCCTGATAGCATTCATGGAATGTGTGCATATAATGCAGGAACATATGGACATATGGGATTTTTTGGATAAAAGACCATTGATTTTAAGATGGGCAGTGTACATTGCCTTGATATTAGGTATTTTATACTTGGGGCAGAGCAGCGGTAAATTCATATATTTCCAGTTTTGAAAAAAAAATGAAAAATGATGTAATGAGATTCATTGTCAATGGCCTGATGTTCATTGCGGTTCTGATCATTGCAGTAGTCCCTATTGAACTGAAGATTCAGAAAGATCTCCATGAAATGCTTAAACTTGATCAACTTGCATCAGAGGATCTTGATATTGTTTTTTTTGGTGATTCTGTGATGCATAATTATGCAGCGAATGATACTGACAAAAGAAGCATGGCTGAACTTCTTGAGAATTATTCAAAAAGAGATGTACTGCAGATTTCCCAGGGAGCCAGCCACCTGGGAATATTTGAGGCATACAGCGAATTTATCTGCAGGATGGAAAAGAAGCCGAGTCTTGTGATAGTCCCAATAAACCTTAGGTCATTTTCAGCAGAATGGGATCTGAGGCCGCAATATCAGTCAAAAAAAGAAATCGAAGCAATCAGGAGCAGTTCATTGTCCATGCAATTCATCAATAGGATTAAAAAGGTGTTTTCAGAGGATTCAAGCAAGATGGACACTTGGAAGCATACGCCGGTGTATCTTAATTCGACCCAAAGGGGATTTGTAAAGGATTATCTGTTCAAGCCATCATCAATTGAGGATATTAAAAGCAAGTATGTGTTCCATTACCTATATGGACTGGATAAGGATCACAGGAAGCTTGATGATTTGAGGAATTTAATAGATAACTATCAGAATTGTGGAGTGCCCCTCATTGTATATATCACACCAATCGATCATGAAATGGGAGATTTCTATGTAGGAGAAGAGTTTTCACAGATTGTCAGAAATAATGTAGAGACAATAAAGTCCATTGAAAATACACATGATATCAAAATCCAAGATTTCACTTTTGACCTTGATAAGACTTTCTTTGACCATCCTGAAACACCAAATGAGCACCTGAATGAAAAAGGCAGAATATATGTGGTGAAATATCTCTTGGTGCAGATTCTTAAGGAAAAAACTTAAATACTATCCCCACTATAGCAATAAAGCATGGGAAATTCATATATGCAGTATTATCGAAATTTTTTTTATAATTTCAGAAAGTACGGCATGACGCTCAGCGCAAAAGAGATAAAGAGCTCTATTGCGACTATCCTATTTATGGCCTTTGTCCTGTCTTTCAGGCAATGGGGGGATGAGACCTTCAATTTCATGATAGGTTTAGTGAATTTCCTGAAAGCAGCTCTCATCTGTGCTGTCTGCATTTTTGTGAATCAGCTTGGCCAGCGCCTGATTGGTGTGTACTATGGCTATAATCCGGAATTTGAAATATCAACTTTAGGGATCATGATATCGCTTGTTGTCTGCTTTGCCTCGAGAGGTCTTTTGGTGGTCCTTGCACCCGGCTACATTGTGATACATATGCTTGCAGCTTCCAGGCTTGGAGAGTTCAGATATTATACAAATCTTTGGGAATGGGCAAAGACCTGTTTTGGCGGACCGCTATTTAATTTTGTATTGGCTTGCCTTTTGAGTTTTATTCCCGGAGAAATACCTTTTGTAAAACAGATGATCTGGATAAATATCATGTTTGCCTTGTGGAGCCTTGCACCTATTCCTACTTTCCCAGGCATGTACATGTTTTGGCATAGGCAGTTTTTTTGGGCATTTGGCGTTGGTTTTGTTGTGGGGGGAGCAATACTTCTGTATGTGCTCAATGGTATTGTTGCTCTGGTAGGCGCAGGTATTTTTGGAGGAATAGCAATGTACTATATGTTTGTTGTGTCAGATAATAAGCTTGCAATCTAAGGGATAAGGCAAAGTGGGAAAAAAATAAAATGGATTCTATTATAACCCGTATTGCAGACAAGGTATGGAAATTATCAAGCGATGGCAATATCTATTTTCTGGATTTTGACAGGAAGATAATCATTGACACAAGTGCCAGGGCAAACAGGCATTTGGTCCGGCAGTTCCTTTCTAAAGTAGTAGATTTTGATAAGGTTGACATAGTCATCTTCACACATCTTCACTATGATCATGTGGGTAATTTTGACCTTTTTTCAAATGCAGAATATTTTGCATCAGGAGAATCAATAGAAGATTTCAGGAAAAATCCATTTGCAGCAGTCCTTATGGAAGATATTGCAGAAAAACTAAAGACTATTGAATTAAAGCCATTACCTCAAGAATTCCACGGGCTTGAATTGATAAAGACTCCCGGCCATACAAAGGGCAGCATTTGCCTATGGTATCCTGACAAAAAGATTTTGTTCTCAGGCGATACACTATTTTTCAACAAAAACATAGGGCGGATTGATCTGCCTACATCAGTGCCTGAAAAGATGAATGAGTCCTTGGTCGGACTGATAAAATACAATTATAAGATCCTGTGTCCGGGGCATGATTATTGATAGTTTTTTAAATCAAATTTCTTTTTACACTCTGCATGATCAAAAACTTCAGGCCCAGGCTCTACCAGGAGACTATCCTTTCTACATGTGTTGAAAAAAATACATTGGTTGTGCTGCCTACGGGTCTGGGCAAGACACAGGTTTTTTTGATGCTTGCTGCACAGAGATTAAAGGAGTTTCCTGATTCAAAGATAATGCTCCTTGGGCCTACAAGGCCACTCATTGAACAGTATTTTAGGGTTTTTCAGAAGAATTTTTCGCTTCCGGAAAAAGATTATGCAATCTTCACAGGCCAGGTTTCACCGGAAAAAAGACAAAAACTTGCAAAGGAAGTCAAGATAATATTTTCGACACCGCAAGGGATGGAAAATGATATAATCACCAATAAGATTGATCTTGCCCAGTTTTCGCTCATAGGGTTTGATGAGGCACACAGGGCAACAGGAGAATACTCTTATGTATGGATTGCACAGCAGTATATGAAGCTTGCCAGGCTTGGGAGGATAATAGCCCTGACAGCATCACCCGGCAGCAATGCAGAAAAGATTGATGAGGTCTGCAATAATCTTCATATTGATGAGATAGAAGTCCGAACAGAAGATGACCCTGATGTCAAGCCGTATATACACGAGACCAAGATCAATTGGCTGTATGTCGAGCTGCCGGAAGTATTTTTAGAGATCAAGAAATACCTTGATAATTGCTTCAAGTCAAAGATAGATGAGATAAAAACATTTGGTATACTTGATATAAGGCAGAATGACTTCTCCAAAAGAGAACTGCTTTCTCTGCAGGGAGAACTGCAGGCCAGGCTTGTGAGAGGAGAAAGGGATTTTGAAGTACTGCGAAGCGTGTCTGTCATTGCAGAAGCAATGAAAGTCTCCCATGCGCTTGAACTCCTTGAGACGCAGTCAATAAGCTCTCTTAATGAATACCTGGAAGGATTGGTTGTGAAGGCGCGTTCAACCAGGGTGAAAGCAGTCCAGAACCTTATAAGAGACATTAATTTTCGTTCTGCACTTGTAAAGGCCAGAACACTCAAGGAAATGAGAATTGAGCACCCCAAACTGATTGAACTGAAAAGAATCGTAGACGAGGAGATATCAAGGCATGATGATGCAAAAGTGATTGTTTTTTCACAGTACAGGGATTCGATAACCAAGATTGTTGAAGAGCTGAACAAAAATCCAAAAGTGAAAGCAAGGATGTTTGTAGGCCAGGCAAAAAAAAAAGAATCAGGGATGAGCCAGAAAAAACAGATCGAGATGATCAAAGAATTTGAAAAAGGCAACTTCAATGTAATCTGTATGACCTCTGTCGGAGAGGAAGGGCTTGATATTCCATCAGTGGATACTGTTGTTTTCTATGAGCCTGTACCAAGCGCGATACGGACCATCCAGAGAAAGGGAAGGACAGGAAGACACGCTGAAGGAAGAGTGCTTGTATTGGTTGCAAAAAAGACAAGGGATGAGATGTACAGATGGTCTGCGTACCATAAGGAAAAAAGGATGTATGAAGCAATAAAGAATATTAAGGGAAAGTTCAATCTCAGAAAGACAAAGAAACTTTCTGAATATATAAAGCCGGATGAAGATATCATGGTCTATGCAGACTACCGTGAAAAAGGTTCAGGCATAATAAAGAAACTGATTGAGCTTGGTGCTAAGATAAAGCTGGATACTTTGGAGATAGGTGATTATCTCATCAGCTCAAGAGTGATTGTTGAGCATAAGACAGTCCCGGATTTTGTGGATTCAATAATTGACAAGAGATTACTGACTCAGGCAAAAGAACTGAAGAAATATGAATCCTCAGTAATAATCATTGAAGGAGAGCAGGACATATTTACCCAGAGAAATATACATCCTAATGTCATATACGGGATGTTATCTGCATTGATAATCGACTATAAGATCCCTGTCATCTATACGCGGAACACAGATGAGAGCGCAGGATTGTTGTACATGATAGCAAAAAGGGAGCAACTTGAGAGAGATTCTTCATTTACTCAACATAGCACAAAACCTCTGACACTAAAAGAGCAGCAGGAATATATTGTATCAGCATTCCCGGGAGTTGGCCCGATATTATCCAAACCGCTTCTTAAGGAATTCGGTTCAATAAAGAACATAGTGAATGCAGAAATTAGTGATCTGAAGAAGGTCAAATTAATAGGAGATAAGAAAGCAGAGAAGATCAAGGAGATTGTTGATGGTGAGTATAGGTGAGTTTTGTTTTTTCCTTTCCCTAATAGGTCAGTCATCTGAAGCAGATTATAAATTATATTCTCTAATACCGAAAAATATATATTCTTGTTTAGCTACATTGTAGCTATTATGAAAAAAGAAACAAAAATTGAGCTAACTGGATA
>JAHIYL010000283.1 GCA_018815145.1 Nanobdellota archaeon
AATGTCAATACAACTAACTAAAAGGTATGAACACTCACCAACATTGAATACAGTGATAATGGTAGAGGAAGCATTGCAAAAAACAGATGAAAGTGTTATTTCGATTGCAGATCTAAAGACAAAGCTGCCAAAACAGGTAAACCACAATCTGTTAATGGTGGTCCTGGATTACTTGGAAAAAAGCAATAAAATTGCTGTGTCACTTAAAGGAATAACTTGGATATTCAACTCGAATCAGAATCTCAGAAATGCAGTGAAAAGAGGACTTGAGTTATGAGCAAAATTGTCCGACTGATTCTATCTCCAGAAGCTGAGGAAGTCTACGAATACATAGTGAAGACTGCTCCAAATTCAAAAATTGAAAGGTCAATATTGAATGCTTTCAACAAGAAAAAAGAGTTGATTAAAGCAAATATTCATTATGGAGATCCAATCTCAAAAAGACTAATTCCAGAAGAATACAAGAGAAAGTATGGTGTTACAAACCTTTTTAGAGTTGAATTGCCCAACTATTGGAGAATGCTCTACACACTTTCAGATGGAGAATCCCAGGTGGAAATAATTGCCTTTGTATTAGACATGATTGACCACAAAGAATATAATAAAAAATTTGGATATAAGAATTGAATTTCAGTACTCCATTCCATCATATAGAGGAAACCTCTTGCATAGCTCTTTCACTTTTTCTCTAATTTCCTTCAACAATGCATGTCCTGCAATCTCTTCTCGGAATTT
Source organism: Nanobdellota archaeon (assembly GCA_018815145.1). Classification (GTDB taxonomy): domain Archaea; phylum Nanobdellota; class Nanobdellia; order Woesearchaeales; family GW2011-AR15; genus WJJD01. The sequence goes on from JAHIYL010000283.1 coordinate 736, forward strand.
TTCAATATTTTCAATTCTTTCATCTTTGGAATCGCCCAGCTCATAATCTGAGACCAGCTTGATTATCTCTGCTATCCAGCTTCCGATTGTCTTCATCTCAGGCTCTTTCATATTCCTTGATGTGAGCGCAGGTGTACCCAGCCTAATCCCGCTTGGGTAATATGCAGATGAAGGATCAGCAGGGATTGTGTTCTTATTTGTTGTTATTGCAGCCATATCAAGTGCTTCCTGGACAAATATGCCTTTCCCTTTTCCAAAAGGAGTCAGGTCAATCAATAATAGGTGATTATCTGTGCCGCCTGTCACAAGCTTAATCCCATTTTTTTTCAGCGATTCACCAAGAGATTTGCAGTTCATGACTATCTGGGCTGCATATTCTTTGAATTCAGGTTTTGCAGCTTCACCTAAGGCAACAGCAATCGCTGCAGTCTTGTGGTCATGCGGACCGCCCTGGAGCCCGGGAAAGATTGCTCTATCTATCTTCATTCCCAGTTCAGGATCCTTAAGAAGACCCTTTTTAGTTACCATTATCATTCCGCCTCGTGGACCACGCAGAGTCTTGTGGGTCGTGGTTGTTATTATATGGGCATATTCTGATGGGCTCTTATGCACGCCTCCGATTACAAGGCCGGCAATGTGTGCTATATCAGTCGCAAAATAGGCATCGACTTCATCAGCGATTTCTGCAAATTCTTCAAAAGGGAATTCCCTTGGATAAGCTGTCGCACCGCACCATATTAGCTTAGGCCTGTGCTCTCTTGCAAGCTTTTTTACCTCTTCAAAATCAATATACCCATCTGACTTTACATGATAAGGGACAGAATTATAGAACATGCCTGTTGCACTGACTTTCCACCCATGTGTCAGGTGGCCGCCGTCAGGAAGGTTCATGCCCATGATCGTGTCGCCTGGTTTGCAGCAGGCAAGATAGACTGCCAAGTTAGCAGGGCTTCCTGAATAAGGCTGCACATTGACATGCTCGACATTGAAGAGCTTTTTTGCCCTTTCAATTGCAAGCATCTCGACTTCATCTATGAATTCATTGCCGCCATAATATCTCTTCTTTGGATAGCCTTCAGAATATTTGTTTGTAAGGACACTGCCAAGTGCTTCAAGGACTGTCTCACTTACAAAATTCTCGCTTGGAATCATCTCAAGCCCGAATTTCTGTCGTGCAAGTTCTTTTTTCATGAATCCTGCCAATTCAGGATCCTGTAATTTTATCTTTTCAATCATATGATATCCACCCCGCTTTCCAAAAAAACAATGCTTCAGGATATATAAATTTAATTGAGAAAAAAACAAAATTTATTAA
>JAHIYL010000284.1 GCA_018815145.1 Nanobdellota archaeon
AAAATTAACAAAAAAGAAAATTACTTCTTGTCTTTTGCAGGTGCAGGAGCTTCGTCTTTTGTTTCTTTCTTAGTTTCAGGTTTCTTCTCTTCTTCCGGCATAACTTCAAGCATTATTTCTGTCGGGACTTCTGCTTCCTTCATCTTCACTTCGATGTCATGCCTGTCTTTCCCTGCCATATCTTTGAGGATCTGATTAGCTGTTGCGAGGAATTCATCACGCCTTTCTTTGATCTCTTCCTGCATCTTCATCATCTCTTCTTCCTGCTCTTTCAGTTCTGTTGCTGAAAGTTCAGTCTTACCTGAGATTATCTTCTGGTCATATTTACCGCTGTTGATATCAAGAAGGGTTTCCTGGGCTTTTTTGCCTTCTACCATTATACCCATTGATCTGCAGGTTCCAAGAATCTCTTTCACACGTTCTATAGGACCTTTTCCAAGCATAGCATCTTCTTTCATCTGTGCAATCTTGATCAATTGTTCCATCTTTAGGTCAGCGACAAAATCTGAACTTGGATTGGTGCTCCCTTTCTTGATTCCTGCTTCTTTGATAATGAGTTGTGATGCCGGCGGTGTGCCGATAGAAATGGTATATTCTTTGGTAACAGTATCGACTGTGACTTTTACAGGCACCTGCATCCCTTTGAAGCTCTGTGTCTTTGCATTGATGTCTGACACAACCTTACCGATGTTTACTTTCATTGGTCCAAGTGCAGGTCCAAGTGGTGGTGCTGCTGTGGCTTTTCCGCCCTCAATTAAAACTTCTATTGTTTCTTTTGCCATGGTTATTCACGAATTAATAATTAATTTAAAAATTTATGGATTGATTCAGAATCCCTGTCCGATGTTCTCTCCCTCATCAGATTATCTCCTGATGACCTTGACTGCATCCATCTTGACAGTTATGGGGATAGGCACTGCAGCGTGCAGGAGCTCTACCACAACTTCTTCTTTGGCCTTGTCGACCCTTGTTATCTTGCATTTCTCTCTTTTGAAAGGTCCTGAGATGATCTCAGCAATATCATTCTTAAAGATATTTGCATCTTTTTTGACCTGTTCAAGCATATGTTCAATCTCATTGTACTCTATTGGTTTTTTTAAGATACCTCTTGCATAAGGTACACCAAAAGCTGCCTGTTCAGCATCTGCCATCCTGTCGGCTTCAATAAATATGTAGCCTCTCATTCCATGCGGCCTGATGACAGAATAGACATTGAGTTTCTTTCGGGTTGCATTGCTTGTGACAAAGTCCATGACCTGGTCCTCTCTGTTGGCTGTTGTCCTCAGTCCAAAGATTGTTGCAGGTTGTTCATTTTCTGTATTTTCCATAAAGATCACACCTTAAATAGAAGAGTCCTCAATATCTGGATGAGAAACCCTAACAGACCTATAACAAGAATTCCGAGCGCAGATATCTTCACAATACTTACAAACTCTTCATTGGTCGGTTTCTTAGTTATCTTCAATACTCTTCTGCATTCGATAAAAAAGGTTTTTAATTTAGGTAACATGGTAATCCATTTAAAGAAAAATATTTGGTTTATAAAGGTTTCTGAATTGAGAATATTTTTGTTAAATAATATGTTTTGGCGGTGATGATGAATGTGGCGCAGACGGACATTTCCTGAACAAAGGAAATATCCTACTCGCCTACGGCTCGTCTGGCCTAATCATCACCGCCCTTGTTGCTTCTTAATACCATTTTTGCTGTTGGTTTTGTTCAAAAAAATTTTTATACTCAGGTACCATAAAGTTTATTATGAAGTTCTGTCCCAAATGCAAGAGCCTTTTGCTGCCAAAGAAAGGGCAGCTTGTATGCAGCTGCGGCTATAAGGAGAAAGGAGAGGAAAGGATTGTTATTACAGAGAGGATGGGAAGCCATGATCTCGATGTGGCCGATGAAGAGGATGATCCTGACGGTAACAGTGAATTGCCGATAGTATGCTGGAACTGCGGCAACAGGGGAGTGACTTTCTGGATGGTGCAGATGAGAAGGGCGGATGAGGCACCGACAAGGTTCTACAAATGCAGGAAATGCAGGAAAGTCTGGCGGAGCGGAAAATAAAGTAAATTGGATTTCTTAGCAAGTTTTATATATAAAATAAAAGTCCCCATCACAGATATGGCAGATTTTCGATTGCACACCGAATGGGAGATTTCATGGAAAAAAAAGTCTCTGGAACAGGCTGTCAGGCAAATCTCTGGTAAAAGTCGTATGAAACGTAAGCATAAGTTAAAATCTATTAAATATGGTCCGATAATTCTCAATAAAAAAGATTCTACTGCTGATAATGAAGCATATATAAATTATCCTAGGCAAAGATCCTTCTCTGGTTTTGATATTGAAGCCTCTTGTTTTCCAATCGAGCCTGTTCGACTGCAATCATCCGTAGGTGATGGGCTTGAGCAGGTTATGGAGGAGATTGTTCATCCTTGGACAGAGAAGGGCAATACCTTAAATGGCCATTCAATAATGATTTCCTTGTCAGAGCAGGAGATGCAAAATGAAAAAGGCAACATAATTACAGATATATCAAAATTTTCAAACGCAGCATATGGTTTCTTTGATATGAATCACGGAGATACAAAGTATGTCCTTACCGGATATAATCTGGATAGGATGTATAACAGGATTCATAAAAGATATGAACTGACTTTCAAGCCATGGTATGGAAAGCAGTGGACAGGGAAATTTGAAGATTTCAGTCAGATTAAGATACCTGACAGTTATGGAAGAGAAGAACTATGCTCGGATATGTTGGATGATGGGAAACAACCTTCAAAGCATAGGCCAGTGCAATTCAGGATATTTCAAGATCCGACCAAAATAATTAGAGCAACTGCTTATATGGGTTCACAGGCAAGTGTGGGATTCCTACCAAGCAAGCAGATGATTGGATTGATGTACTTCCTTGAAGAAAAAAATGGTTTCAATAGGACTCCTGAAGGATTAAGTAGATTCTTGGATGAAAATGATACCATAGGATATGCGCATCCTGACATCCAATACATAAGGTCAACATTCGATATGTTCCAAAAAATAGGCATTGTGAGTAAGACACAGGATACATATACACTAAAAAAATAGACAATTTTATATTTTTTTGCACATGTAAAGATGGTCAGTTTTGTAGCAAGATGGTGGATCATTTGATGAATTCATTGCAGATGCACAGGAAAAAGTAGGCAAGCTCGGCCTGTTTGACACCTATTCAAGTGCATTGACATTTTCTGAAGAATACAGAGATGATCTGGAAGCACTTCCATGGATTGCTGCTTATATAATATCTAAGACAGGCAGCAAATTTTATGACTTTGTCCATGCTGATGATTTGAGTCCAGCCTTTTATTCAGGTGATGGTCTGACTGCATTCAAAGCCCAGGACAAATTTTTCGGATACATGGCTGCATTGGCATACCTTGAGAGCAAGCAGCGAGATACGACGCCAAAGGAGATTCTGAAAATGATTGAGGAACAGTCACAAAAAAATGCTTCGCCGCTGAGGCCGAACTGGCTGACAATCGGTAATATAAACCACAATGGCAGACCAGAAATTGAAACAGTCACACATTCCCTTGACATAATGTACCATCTGGGAATTCTGGACAGGAAAAGCGGATCATATACCCTCAGATATGATATCCTATCAAGATAGGCGGGGCAATCCATTTTTTGATAAAAATAATATGTAAACTTTCTAAGACTTTTCTCTGATATTTTGAAAATGATATTCTCTTGAAAGTAGAATGACAACATGGGCTAAATAATTAAATTTTACTAACTATAAAATAGTAACATTTAAATATAGATTTAGGTTATTTGTTAAGATGCTGGACTTAGAAGTATCTGCAACATTTGAAGAGGATTTTTCACGCTCCTTTCTATCCGAATTTGCTAAGGCAAGGGATATCCCTATATATAAAAGTAAAACAAAGAAAAAAACACCTGTAGATTCTCGGTATATCGTGTGGCCCGATAAAAACAACAGTAAGTCACAAATTGGTTATAATGAGGTAAATATAGATGAGAAGACTGACCTGGAGGCGAGGCTTGAGAGAGTCCACAAAGTTTTGATACCTCTGTCCAATCAAAATCCATTATCTATGTCAATATACAGTATCCAAGGAAAATCTATGGAAGCAATTTTTGAAAGTGAAGTGATAGAGCTTCTAGGTCAGCAGGTTAAAGAAAGATCCATTATAACGATTAATGATAAGGAACACCCAGTCTTATACATGAGGTATTCTACCCAGCCAGTCAGGTACACTAATATATCAGATGGAATTAATGTGAAAGTACAACCAATATCAGCAGATATTGAGCAATACGGCAAAATAGCGGATATTTATGAAAAAATCGTTTCAGCTAATAAAATGGGAAGGCCAGTGGACATCCTTCGAAATTGCAGTACTGACTGTCGTCAGAATTTTGAAACTCTTGGCGAGGGAGTGACCAGAGAAGAATTGATTGCGTATTTCATTTCGCAGGGAGGCACTCTTATTGATATAACAAATCCAAAAATCACTGACATAGATATGAGTAATGTGTTCTATAATCCTGACATGAACATTGTCTGGAAAATGGACAATCATGCTTACTCCTATATACATGCTGTTATGCATCTGAACCAGAAGGTGCCGGAAGGAGTAACTGCTGATGATATAGCCGGATTTATCTATCCATTCAAGACTGACGGTAAAAGAATTTTCACGTATACTTCAATGAATAATATGGACAAAGTGATTGCAGCAGATACACAGATGGTCTCTCTAGCCCTTGAGACTCTGTCAGGAATTGGGATTCTAGATAAATCTGGGCAAGGCAGAGGTGCAAAATACAGCATCCCTGAACAGTATATGCCGTCTGCATGATCAATATTTTCTTTCTGGTTCAATAACATCATTCATCTTTAGACATATTGATTAGAGGGGAGCTTCTCTTCCAAAGCATCATTTCAATAATCTTTATATATAAGATAGTTCTCCGGCGTTTGGAAAATGATAGATTTAATCCATAAATCCTATTGGAAAAATGAGTGGGCAGCTGAAATTCTTGCAAGTGCTTTTCGAAGTTTTAGACTGCTGGATGCATCGCAGATTCTGGAATTAAAGAGAAAAGACAAAACTAGGTATCTTGGTGAAAGTTTTGCCGAATTTCCAGTTCCAAATCAAGTGAAAAAAAGATTTGACTATCATACAATAAATGTTCCTTCCAGTTATGTAAGAGACAAAATATTGATGGGCTTTTCAAGAATTGAAAATATTTCTTCTGATAATGAGCTGGCAAGGATTGATGTTGAATTGACTGGTTCTCTCGAAGAAGTCCTTAACAATGATATATTGTTGACTATGTCAGCGATAAGTTCTGGCCGAAGCAATCAATCTGAGCAAAAAGGTTATTCAATCGGAACATATTTCTGTCCAGACGAAAAATTCAATACATATTTTTTTGAGAATAAACAGAAGGATATATTTTTGTGTGACAGAATTTATGCTGACGCAAACTGCTTTTTTGGAAAAAACATAACTGATCTATTGAAAAATTTGCATGATTATGATGAATTCAGTCCTATGCAACAAGAATCTTTTAAGCCACATTTCAACAAAAATGATAAGTACAGAATTATATCATTTCTTATCTCAAGTGATGATCAGAACACTGTGTATGATATGAGTGAAAGTCAGTTTGGAGAGTATGCAACCAGATATAATTCCAATCTGAGTGTTAGGCCAAACCACAGAATGATGGCACTTCTATATTTAATCTCAAAAAATAGTGACAGCATGACGGCAGATGATATTTGTGAGCTAGTAAATAAATACAAAGGCAATCACTTGCTTGGAAATGAGAAAAGGCTAGAAATATATAATTCTGAGGTCTCGGCAAGTGATATAAAAAATTGCCTATATCAGATGGAAATAACCGGATTCATAAGAAATGATGACGGCAGATATACTGTTCCGGGCATATTTTAAGATGAATAATTACTTAATAATAGTAACATTTATATACTAAAAACACAGTCACAGTCCAAGCTAGAGGATACATCGTCTAAATAAAAAGCGAAAAACCAGTTTTGATTAAAGTGATGGATTTTTTCCTGCATAAATACTGGATAGGAAATCTGAAAGAGATGAAAATTGAGGAAGTTTTCTCAGTCTCCATGATTGCAAATGAGAAGCGATAATGGAAAAATCTCTTGCTCCTTTTTCAGTTCTATGTCCTCCACATACTTTTCTTGGCAAAGCTAAAGACCTAATAGGTCTTTCGTTATCATTGTTATGCAAAGGTACTTGTGTAATAATAACTCCGACCAACCATTGATGAATATATTTTTTGATTCTGTTGACGAGAGTAATCGCTTCTTTACTTTTCCATTCAGTCAGACAAATCCTGTCCAATTTTTGCTTATACATAAGAGTATGTAAAATTCGTTGGCTTTGATTGGGTTTTTTCCTAAGAAAGTCATTGATTGAATCATAAATACTTATTAATGATTGATAAAGTAAATGAACATCCTTTTTAGGATGTTTTTTTGCTTCAAACTTAGCTTTACGCAATAAATGTAACCAACATTTTTGAGAAACTACTTTGAATGCCTGATAAGCTGAGTAACAGTCACTTACAAGGACTCCAACAAAATCCTCTGCAACTCCAAAGATTTTCTTCAGGATTTGGCTGCTTCTTGATTTTTCAATTGACAAATAAACAAAGTTAGCAGCAACAACCACCCATAGCCACCAATTTTTTCCATTTACAGGCCAGCCTGTTTCATCACATTGTTTTACTTTGGATTTTTTTACATCCTCTTTTATTTTATTGTAAGAGGGATTAAGCATTTCAGCTATATTTGAGATTGAATTGTTTATGGTCTGCCTACAAAATTTTTCATCCATTAATTCTTCTGTAAATTCAGATATTTTTCCATAAGCTCCTCCAAAATGATGTTTTAAAACAGCAAAGAAACACTGTAATCCTGGACCTATTTGCCCTTTTATTGGTACTTGAGGGTGTTTACCCTCAAATTTTATTCCACAATCTTTGCATCCATAATGCAAAACTACTGCTTTTATCTTCATCAATGTTATTTTAGGCAACTCATAAATTGTAAATTCATGTTTATCTTCAACATCAATACTTTGTCCTGAGCAATTAGGGCAACAATTAGCTGAAGCCGTTACTTTTTTATCAAATTTTTCAGGTGGAGTCCTGATATTAACATGACGTTTTTTCCTTCTTCCTTTTTTCTTTTTGCCAGGCTCTCTGGTTGTTGAATACTGCTTTAGGTAAGCAGGAATATGGGATGTTGGAGTATTAGAATTATAGAATTGATTGAGTTTTTTTCTGAGCTTTTCGTTTTCTTTTTCCAAATCATTAATTTTCTTATCCTTATCATATGCAATTTTTTTCCATTCTTTTCTAAGTTGTTTCTATTTTTCAAGATTTTGCTTTAATCTTTTACATTCATCAAAAATACTAAGTTTCATTCAGTATACATAAATGTATACTAATATTTGTGTTTTTCGCTTTTTTAATCTCTATATTTCGACGGGCTTGGACTGTGACAAAACACATACCCTAATGAAAAATGGATGTAAATCTTCAGATTGAGACAAAATGGGATAAAAAGTGGTATACACGGGACTTAGGTGATCTAGCCCTCAAGTATGCCACGCAACTTGAAGTTGAAACTATAGATAATCATGTGACTGCTATAGCTGATGTTAGATTTAAGGGAGATGACCATGGTGTATTTCTTGGCCATCCGGAAAGCCCATTTGATTCTCTTACATACAATAATACACAGATGCTTATTTTGCATTGCCTGGAAAGACGAACCTGATGTTTGCTCCGACAACACAGATGGGTGCACTGCTCTATTTATTGGAGCACAAGTCCTCAAAAATTGGAAAAAGATACACAACAATTGCAGAGGGAATCCATGAATATGTGACAGAGAATTCAAAGTCAGAATATAAGGGTCAACATTCTCGTCCAATTGATGATGTTTTGCCTAATATATTTGATATACACAATGCTCTTGAGAGTCTGGTTTCCCTTGGTATCCTGCATCCGTCAGATGAAGTGCCATATTACAGGCTTGTAAGACCGGAATGATATTTTTCTATCCCTTGCTTCCTGCAAACATGCTTACGCTCATCCCTGATATCAGGGCAATCAGAGAATCACTCTTGAAAAAATTGAGCGAGAAGAGTTCCATTATTGAAGCATTGCCCCATACGCTTCCAAGGAAAAATGAGAATACTATGCCGACAATAAATGTTGCAGCCAAGTATGTGAACCCGACTTTCTGGTCTTTATATGTCTTTTTCACAAAGAAGAAGATGCCGACTGCAAAGATCAGGAATAGCATTATTCCTACTTTTTCATTAGGTGCAGACAGGGTGGGTGAAGAAAATACTCCAAACTGGGCGACAATAAGATAGATCAACACAGTTATGAGGGATTTATCGCTCTTCAGGGATTCTTTTGAGAACATGTCCTTCACATTTTCAGTATGTGCTTCTTCATGCTCGATTCTTGAATTAGTGACATCCATCCCCTTCAATTTCTGTGCATAGTCAGTCTTTCCCCAATGCTCTTTTCTGAATTTCATATCTTCAATATGCTTTTTAGCTGACCTAAACAGGCTTCTTGAAGCGATAAAAAGCCCGGTCCCGCTGATAAGGAGTGCACCGACCCCAATCAATATTGTACCGAATCCTGCCCCTTCGCTCTGCAGCACTGCCAGATATCTCGGGATGAAATCAACCATGACAAGGATGACAATGATGAGGAGAAGAGTCCTTTTCAGAAGCTCAAGAAGCAGGGTTGTGAGCTTGTTCACAACAAAGATAAGGACGAAGAAAAGCAGGACTGCAATGATCATTGAAGCAATATCTCCCTGCCCGACTGCATTGGGCAGATTGAGAAAATAATCCTTTGTGGCTGCATAGGTGGAAGTGGTATTTATTACAGGAAAACTTGGCTGGAGAGTTGTATTGAATCCAACCATCTTATCTCACTTTGACCAGTTCTTTTCTGGAGAATTCTTCAAGCTTCTCCAGAGATTTTTCGTATGATATCAGTTCTTTCTGTTTTTCCTTCAGTTTCTGGATTTCAAGCAGATAGTATTCTTTGATGCTGTCCAGGTTGGCCTTGGCCTGATGAAGCTCGTGCTCGCTCTTTTTTTGCAGTTCTTCCTTTTTCATGATAGCTTCGCTTCGCTTCAGGATCTCAGAATGATGCACATGCTTCTGTTTTTTAACTTCTTCAACATCTCTTGTTATTTTAATTAAGGTATTTGTCTCATCATGTATTTTTTTTGAGATCTCATAATATTCTTCTTTCAGAACCTTGTTCTTTTCTTCCTGTTTTTTTAATTCTTTTAAAAGCGAGTCTTTTCTATTCTCAGCCCTCTTCAGAGACAATAATGTCTCATTCTTCAATTTTCCATACTTTTTTTGTTCTTCTTTCAACCATTGTTTCTGTGATGCAAAATTCTTTTCCATCTCTTTTTGTGCAAGCATCTTTTTTTCATTGTTCTTTGCCATCCTTTTCTCTTTTGCAAGGATACTTTTAAGTTCTGTCTCCTTTGTCTGGATATCCGCCTCTTTTTGCAGCAAATTTTCTTTTTTTGCATCAAGATCAACTTTTTGTTTAATGAGCCTGCTTTCAAGCTTATTCATCTCTAATTCGCTTGCTGAAAGTTTATTTATGTGATGCTCTGCGATAGCGGTTTTGGTATCGTGTTCATCAAGCATCTGCTGAATCTTCTTTTCTTTGTTGACTAGCTCATTTTCCTTTTTGGCAATCTCATCCTCTTTTTTGTTCAGTGTTTTATTTTTTTCGTGGAATATTGCTGTCTCCCTTTCCATATCCTTGAAAATATTTTGAGTCTGCAGCTCTCTTTGTGCAATTTCCTTTTCTTTTACTTTGACAGCATCTTCTTTTTTGTTTATCTCAACAGTCCTTGCATCCAGCATCTCTTTCTCGTTTTTGAGATCATCTTTTTTTTTGAGAAGATCCTGCTCAATTTTTGCCGCTTCTTTCTCCCGCAAGTGGAAATTATGAAGATGCCTTTTTATCTCTTTATCCTGATCTTTGAGTTCCAGTGCCTTTGCTTCAAGATCCTTCTTTTCAGCATTGAGTTGAAAGTCCTTTTTTAAAACCTGAGTTTCAAGATCTGTTATCTCTTTTTTTATCTTCTCAAATTTCTTTTCTTCTTCATGCAGCCATTTTTTCTCTCTTTTTGACCTTGCCAGGTGCTCAATCAGATCCTTTTTTTCAGCTTCATGCCTCTTTTCTTTTGCCAGCAATTCTTTTTGTTTTGCTTCAAGTGATTTTTTCTTTTGTTCAAAGCCGGGAAATTTCTTTTCCATCTCCATCCTTTGTTTTATGAGAAGCCTGAACCTGTTTTTTAATGCAGTTTCTTTTATGTGCAACTTCTTTTTTACAATTAGCAGTCTTTTGTGAGCAGAATTCAGTGCATTTTCCCTTTGTTCCACTTTCTTGAATTTTTCAAGCAGGAGTGCCTCTTCTGCATCCATGTCAATCTTGTTTTCCTTTGCAGCCGGGCCATTTTTTATTTCGAATCTTGAAAGATATTTCTTCTTTTCTATCTCAAGGATATGGTAGATCTCCTGGTCAGTCTTATTATAGCCTTTTTCACGCATGTGGTCAAGAAAATCCATGAAATCTTTTTCTGACCATTCTCCTTTTTTGTCCCTGACAAATACCCTGCAGAGGACGATGGTCTTTGATTTTGAAATGCCATATGCCTTCAGGTTTGTAAGATAAATCTCTCGCTGCTTCTCAAGAAATTTCCCAAGCTCTATCTCATTGACATGGATCTTATGAGATTTTATTTTATTGAGCAAGGCAAGCCAATTCTCATGATCCCATTTAGCATTCGTCTCTCTGATAAACTGATCTATCAAAAAAAATAATCTGTATTGTTTTTTCATGATTGGCCCCTGAAACACAATATAAGGAATGGATATGATTTAAATATTTTTGTTATTACAAATGAAAGGTGAAAACCTATGATTCTAATACATATTAGGATATTATTGTGATTTTATCTGCTACAATCTGCCTTTTTTCATTGTATTCATCAATGCGTCCTTTTACACTGAGTGCATCACCTTCTCTGATTTCCGCAATATTGTCATAGGCAATCACTTCGATTTCACTTTCCTGGGCCATTTTGATCACTGTAAATTTTTCATTCCGGATGATCTGGATTGCCTTTCCGGTGATTTCAACTTCATCACCAATCTTTTCACCATATATCTTCTCAATTGTTGTATTGTTTATCTCTATAGACTTTGAGATGATAAATAATGCACTGATTCCAATGACAGCGAAGAGTACAGAAATCCTGAGGAGCATTTTTTCATTCATCTGACAATTAAGAATCCCTATTGATTAAAATAATTTTCTTCATTCATGCGTTGTACAAGTAAATTTAAATATAAATTGGCTTTTTGATATCCTATGGCAGGAAAAATCAAATACAAAACAACAAAAGACATCAAAGTTTCAAAGAGGATCATTGACCAGGTCATAGGACAGAACCTAGCTTGTGATATTATAAAAAAGGCTGCTGATCAGAGGAGACATGTATTACTGATTGGTGAACCGGGTACAGGAAAATCTATGCTCGGTCTGGCACTGGCTGAACTCCTTCCAAAAGAAAAGCTTGTTGATATAATATCATTTCCAAACCCCAATGATGATAATCAGCCCATAATAAGGACAATGCCAGGGGGGAAGGGACGGGAATTTGTACTGAAGGCAAAAGTACAGAACTCAGGAGTCTTCAAGAGCAATAATTTCTTTCTTCTGCTGATTGGTTTTTTTGTTGTATTGGGTCCCTGGTGGATGTGGAGCAATGGTAAAATTTCTGATATAATATATGCTGCTTCCATGATTACAGGCATGGTACTGATATCCGGTATTATGCTGATGATGACATTTTCAAAAAAAATGGAGAAGCAGACTCATGTCCCAAAAGTGATAGTGGACAATTTCGGAAAGAAGCAGGCGCCTTTTTTTGATGCTACCGGAGCCCATGCAGGAGCTCTCCTCGGTGATGTGCTCCACGATCCTTTCCAGTCAGGAGGCCTCGGTACACCTGCGCATGAAAGAGTTGTTGCCGGAATGATACATAAGGCAAATATGGGAGTTCTTTTCATAGATGAGATGGCAATTTTGCAGCCCAGTTCTCAGCAGGAACTCCTTACAGCTGTCCAGGAAGGAAAATTTTCAATCACAGGTCAATCAGAGAGAAGCGCAGGTGCTATGGTAAGGACAGAGGCAGTCCCATGCAATTTTGTGCTGGTTGCTGCGGGAAATGTAGAGACAATTGCTAAGATGCATCCGGCATTAAGGTCAAGGATCAGGGGCTATGGCTATGAGATACATATGCAGGAGACAATGCTCGACACTGAAGAGAACAGGGAAAAGATTGCAGTCTTTGTGGCCCAGGAAGTGACAAAGGACAAAAAGATCCCTCATTTTGACAATGATGCAATAGAAGCAATAATCTATGAGGCTCTGAAGCGCGCAAACAGAAAAGGCCATCTTACACTGAGGCTCAGAGAGCTTGGAGGCATTGTGAGAGCTGCGGGAGACCTTGCCAAAGAAGAGAAGGCTCCTCTTGTAAAAAAATCACATGTATATAGGGCAAAAAAGATTGCAAGGACACTTGAACAGCAGATAGCAGATAAATATATTGAAAGGAAAAAAGAATATGAAGTTATCCGAACAGCCGGAAAGCAGGTAGGAAGAGTGAATGGTCTTGCAGTTATTGGCGGTGGTTCTGCATATTCAGGTATAATTCTTCCAATTGAGGCAGAAGTGACTCCCGGAGGAAAAGAACCTGAATTCATTGCAACAGGAAAGCTTGGAGAAATAGCTAAAGAAGCTGTAAAGAATGTCAGTGCCATCATCAAGAAGTATTTTGGCACTGATATTAAAGGCAAATATGATGTCTATGTTCAGTTCCTGCAGACCTATGAAGGCGTTGAGGGCGATTCTGCAAGCATCGCAGTTGCCACAGCCATAATCTCAGCATTGAATGATATCCCGATCAAGCAGGAATATGCTATGACAGGCAGCCTTTCTGTCAGAGGAGAGGTCCTTCCTGTTGGAGGCGTAACATCTAAGGTTGAGGCAGCTATTGAAGCCGGAATCAAGAAAGTCATTGTCCCAAAATCAAATATGCAGGACATTGTAATCAGCAAAGACAAATTATCAAAGATTAAGATAATACCTGTCACAACAATCTCAGAAGTATTGAGAGAAGCACTTGATTTCACAAAACACAAAGATGTCTTGAAGAAGATAGATGCGATAAATGGGAAGAGATGAAAAATAGAAGGATTTTCTGATTGTGATGGAATTGTTGTTTCTGGAGACAGAGAAGGAGAGAATATATTAAGCATAATTGCAGTGGTCCCTTTAGAGTTTTTAAAAATGCGTTAATCCTAAGAGCGAATGCGTTACAATCAATCAAAAGAATAAAAGGGCAAAAAAAATACTATTAAGATAAGACCTTCCATACTTCCATGAATTTTCCTGCGTAGAAGTCTCTTTCTAATGGATTTTCTATATGATTTGCTAAATCTGCAGATTGTAGTTCTAAGAAACTTGAAGGATGAACATATCCCTAAACTTTTGCGTTTTTCACAAAAACGAGTCGATTGAGGATTTTTCTAAATTCAACAAGGTTGCGAGCTTTTTTCTTTAGCCAACATCTCCCTTTGAGAGCAATTAATCTCATGTA
>JAHIYL010000285.1 GCA_018815145.1 Nanobdellota archaeon
GTGATGTAAGATGAAGCTTATATTTGAGAAATCATCTGTGGGCAGGACTGCTGTAGAGCTGCCTGATTTTGAATACAAGAAAGCTGACAAGAAAGTACCAAAAGAATTTTTGAGGGATGATGTCAATCTGCCTGAACTTGCTGAGATCGATGTCATTAGGCACTATACTGAGCTTTCCAGGAGAAATTTCGGAGTAGACAACGGATTCTACCCTCTCGGCTCATGCACAATGAAATACAATCCTAAGATAAATGAGGATGTGTCAAGATTCGCTGGCTTTGCTGGACTCCATCCTTTGGCAGATGATGGATTGAGCCAGGGTTCGCTGCAGCTCCTCTATGAGATGAGGGAATACCTCTGCGAGATAATCGGGATGAAAGGCTTCACTTTGCAGCCTGCTGCAGGAGCGCACGGCGAACTGACTTCAGTGATGATAACAAAGAAGTATTTCAAAGACCTGAAAGAGGACAGGAAGATAATCCTGATCCCTGATTCAGCTCATGGCACCAATCCTGCGAGCGCAGCGCACTGCGGCTTTGATGTCGTGGAAGTGAAATCTGATGCAGACGGAAATGTGGATCTTGCCGAATTGGAGAGATTATTGACAAAGGATGTCGCTGCATTGATGCTGACTTTTCCGAATACACTTGGTCTATTTGATTCAAATGTTACAAAGATTGCTGAGATGCTGCATGAGAACGGCTCTCTCCTCTACATGGACGGAGCCAATATGAATGCAATGCTCGGTGTTGTCAGGCCGGGAGACCTTGGAGCTGATTTGATCCAGTTGAACCTGCACAAGTCATTCTCTACACCGCACGGCTGCGGCGGACCCGGCTCCGGTCCAGTGGGTGTGAGTAAGAACCTGGTAAAATACCTTCCCAATCCGGTTGTGAAGAAAAAGGATGATAAGTATTACCTGGACTTTAAGAACAAGGAATCAATAGGAAAAGTGCATGCATTCCAGGGAAATTTTGGAGTGATTGTCAAAGCATACACCTACATAAGGAAACTTGGTGCGCAGGGGCTGAAAGATGCAGGAGAAAACTCTGTCCTTTCTGCAAATTACCTGAGAGTTAAGCTTATGCATGACTATAACCTGCCTTATAAGAGGATCTGCGCACATGAGTTTGTGCTCAATGACCTGGATATGCCGAATCACGTGACAACAGGTGATATCGCCAAAAGGCTTCTTGACTATGGCATACATGCGCCTACAATCTATTTCCCGATGATTGTCCACGGAGCTATCATGATCGAACCGACTGAGACTGAAAGCATCCAGACAATGGATCGGTTTGTGGATGTCATGAAAAAGATAAAAAAAGAAGCCAAAGAAAATCCGGACCTTGTCAGGAATGCACCTCATAACCTGTTTGTGAAAAAACTGGATGGTGTGAAGGCTGCAAGGGAACTGGATGTTAAGTATTGGCCTGGCTGCTAGATTGGATCAGATTTGATTTATTTTTTATTTCTGAATTTTTTACTATGTTATTTGCAGTAAGCCTTTTTTAACAGACAGTTCAACGATATTTAATCAATGGTGATTCAGACAATATCATGGAAATATCATCACCAATTTCTTGTTTTTGTGAAAAATATTTATCAAATCTTTCCTTGATTTCAGAATTTTTTGAAGATATGCGGGTTCTGCTGCTGTATTGTTCAGACAATAATGCTGTAAGCGGCTTGATTATTATATTCAAAACCATTTCATAGTCAGAATCAAGTCCTAATGTTCTCATAACAGCACCCTCAAGAAAAACTGGCGCTATTTCATCAGAATAACCTTCAACATCTCCCATAAGTGATTCATCATTCAAAAAAATATATCCATCTGAAAATGCAGCAGAAAACAGGTAACTTTCATCAGTTTTTCCTTTATTGATTTCAAAGTTTTCTTTTGAATTTATATCAAAATGTTTTGGCATATAGATGATTTCTGCTTCCAGAGGTTTGTCTGGCTTCTTTTTCCAGCCTATCAGTACTGCATCCTTAACTGCATAATCTATTGTACCGTCTGTGTTCCACTCTACCAGTGCAAAAGAGGTATTTTCAGGTATAAATTCGTACTCTCTTATATTTGGGTCCAATTCTTTAGGTGAATTCTGCAATAACTGCTCTGCATATTTCTCGATCTGTGCTCTAAACACTGGATTATTTTCATTACCATTTCCATCAATAAGAGCATATCTCCTATTAGATTCATCAGCTACAACTACATCAAGACCTTCACTGCCATCTTTGCCCAAAGAGTAAAGAACTGATGAATCTGTCTTACTGTTAGGCCATGGAATCTTCTCCATCATAGATTTAAGCAAATTTACAAGCATTTTTTACTTTGCACACCAAATCTATTTAAAAATCTTTCCATTTTAACCACTTAATAGTTACATAAAATAAAATGTATTTTTTATTGCTTTGTTGTATAACCATACTAAAATCTGAGATCAAAAAGAAAGTACACTGAATCAGGTAAAGGAGAGCAAATACAATAGAAAAATTTAATAAATTCACTGCAATATGTTTCATTTAAAGTTCATCATAATCATATCAGAGGTGTAAATCAATGGAAAAGAAAAAAACAGCAAAAAATAGGGAACAAACCTGGGATGAGATAGGAGAGGCGATTGGAAAGAAGATAGAGAAAGGATGCAAGGACGGGGACTGCATGCCATGGAAGAAGAATATTAAAGAGCATGTGCATAAGAATGGGTGCCACGGAGCCTTCTACGGACTCGGATTCATCGGCGCGCTGGTGTATTTTGTCTCACAAGCAGCAGGATTCTGGGCCGGTGTCCTGGGCATACTCAAAGCCATTGTCTGGCCTGCCTTCTTTGTATACGGAATGCTGAAATTCCTTGGTGTCTAGCATCAGGTCCATAGCTGGCTGCGATCAGAGACAAAAGCTTGATGGTGTAAAGGCTGCAAGGGAACAGGATGTCAAGTATGGAAGCAGGTGCTGAATGATTATTTTGTTTACAATCTTTTTTGTTATTGATTTAAGATTGTTTTTGAGTAGTATTCACCAAGGTTTATACTACAACGAAGAGTAGTTGAGTGAAACATTAATGGACCATAACTTTTACTTTAAAAGAAAAGAACAATTAAAATTTTTAA
>JAHIYL010000286.1 GCA_018815145.1 Nanobdellota archaeon
ACGCTTATCAATGAAATAAAATTTTGGTCTTCACGAAGAAACTTACATCGAAAAAAAATAGATTGGAAGTTTACAAGTGAAAAAGCAGATGCAAAACTGAAAAGATATTATGTTTCATAACTTCTGTGTCAGTGCACTAGGCAGGAAAATGGGAGAATTTGATTTAGTCTTCATCACAAATAGATATTATAAGGATATCCTTCATGATGTGGGTCATATAAGAAGATGGGAAGCAACTGGAGCTAATGTAAAGGTTCTTGTTCTAGGTGAAGATGCTCATAATGGATCCCGCTTAAATCCAAATCCCGGTGAGAGAGTGGAAGTGGAAAATCTTGAGGATCGTTTGAAAGAAATCAATGCAGATCTTAATATCTGGTACAGACTTGATACAAAAGATAAAATCGACCCGGATGCATCACAATATGGAACATTTCAATATATTCCTGTGGCGTTGAGATTGATGTCCAACATGCTAGAAAAAACCATGGTAGTCTCCAATTTGGGCCTAACTGAAAGGTTGGCTGAACTATATGAAACCAAGGACAAATTTTTATCTGTTGAAGATTATTTTGATTGGAGTGAAGATGTGATTTTGGAAAAAAGAAATACGCACCTTGGAAAGATAACTGCAAAAAAAGCATCAATAAGATTATTTGTGAAGGAAGATCCAGAGGGTGCTCAACATCATATATGGACTCCGAGCGGACTGCATGAATTGACTCCACATAGATATCAACTACTTAAACATATTGTTGAAAATGGAATACTTGAAATTGATGACTTGATTGCTTTTCCAGATGTGAAGGAATTATTTGGTGATATAGGGCGTGCTTGGGTGCTAGAAAAATTAAATATAACTTTAAAAGCAATTGATCCTGATAGAAAATATCTTCGTTCTTTGGAAGGAATAAGAGGTAAAACCCATAAATATTGGTTTTATTGCGGTAATATTCAAAATTACAAAATTAACAATGAAAAATTCCGTGATATTGAATTTGATAGAGAATTGGGATGGATAACAATTCAATCAGGAAATAATTATAAGTACGGTGTCTTGACTCAGAGCGAACTTGCCTTGCTTTCCTTGCTAATCGATAATGCAGGAATTCCCTTGTCATTCCAGACAATCCTGAAAAAACTAAAATATGGTTCAAAATCAGAGAGTGCAATAAGAGATCTTTTTTCTAACCTTGAAAAAAAAAATTGAAATTGAACCAAACAATCCAAAGTACATATTTAAGGTTCACGTAGGAAACCAAAGAGGTTATTATTTAAAGCCAGATATTGATCCAAATGACATCCAGATACATAAAGATGGTTTGACAATTAACTGCATTGCAAATCAGGTGTTTGTACCACGGAATATTATGCAACCAAAAACTGAATATCTCAATGACAATGAAATGAAATTCTTAAAAATACTTTCTGATAGTCCAGGAAAATTCTATGGAAAACATACTTTGTCCGGATATTTTGATTATTCTGAAAGAGCTCTTGTTGATACCTATAATTCTTTGGTTTTAAAAATTGAAGAAGACCCTGACAAACCCAAGTATGTTCACAGAATAAAAGAAAAAAGCTATCCTGGTTATCATTTTGGTCCTTTGAAGGCTGATGCTAATGCAAATGGCACATTTGGAGACATTGTTTTCTCTCCTGAAGGTTTGGTTTTTCATGGAGATCAGTATTGTTACTTACAGCCAAATATGTATAGTCTTCTTGTTGGACTTGCAAATCATTCTCTAAAACAAAAATTTCTTTCTATGGATACAATTGAGAAAACAAAGGGTTGGGCAAGATCTGGAATAAGAATGTACATGTCGAGTATAAATGCTAACTTAAAGAGAATTGGATCGATTGTGAGAGTAGATTCAGTAAAAGAGGACAGTCTTACTGTTGGTTACAAACTAAGGATACACTCTTAACCTAAGCTTCTCCTTCATCTCATCCAGCTCTTTCTTGAACCGTGCAATCGTCTTGTTCACATGCTGGGGCTGGGCTGAAAGCTCTGCTGCTGTCAATGCCAAAAGATCGCCTTCACTCTCTGCAACAGAAGTCAATTCAAGCTCTTTCACATCCAACTCTTTATTCTTTTTTATGGCTTTCTTTGCCTTCTTCCATTTCATAAATAATTCTTTTGCCCTTCCCGGCACCTGGTTGACCTGGCAGCCTAATTCTTTTGCAGCGACTTGCAGAACATCCATCTGGGCTTCTATCGCTTTTTCTGCAGCATTGCCTGCTGAAAACTCAATCCTGACAATCCCATCCTGGATCTTTGTCGACCTGAGTATCTTTATCTTCTTTGCCTGGCCTGTTAGGGACAGATGAGTACCTCCGCAGGCTTCTACATCAAAACCAGGGACATTGATGACTCTGATGACTTTGCCTGGGACAGCGCCTCCCTGATATAATCTCATGCCATGTTCTGCTTCTGCAAGATTTCTTGGCATAAGTGTTGAATAAACCGGAAGGTTCTTTTCAATTATCTCATTGGAAAGCTTTTCTATCTCTTTTTCCTGATATTCGGTCAGGGATTCATAGTGGGTTATGTCAAGCCTTGCCTTGTCAATGTCCTTGTTTGCACCTGCCTGCCAGATGTGGTTGCCCAATATCTTTCTTGCAGCACCATTTATGATGTGGGTCGCTGTGTGATGCTGCGCAAGCTGAAGCCTCCTGTCAAAATCAATCTTGCCTACTGCTTTGTCGCCTTTTTTTATTCCCGATGCATCATTCAGCACATGGACTACGACTGCTCCCTGCTTGAAGACATCGATGACTTCTTTTCCATTGAGGGTGCCGATATCATGGGCCTGTCCTCCGCTTGTGGGATAGAATGCAGTCCTGTTCAGGATCACATTATTTCCAAGTACCTTCATTACAGCAGCATCAAAATCAACAATATCAAAGCTCCTGTAATACATGATCTCTGTCTCTGCAACTCCGCTTAAATCAAGCTCATCAGCCATCTCATATGCTGTTTTTTTAATCTCATGCCTTTCAGAGACCTTTGCAAAAAAATCAGCAGGGACTTCAATTTTCTTGCCCATCTCTTGTGCTGCCTTTTTCACCATATCAGGTGATATTCCCTGGCTGTCATAAAGTTCAAGAAGCTTCTGCTCAGATATTGTCCCTTTTGACAGGAGATTTGTGACAATGGATCTTGATTTGTTCTTTGTCTCCATGTATTTTTTTCTCTCCACTTCAAGTATCTTGTCCACTTCATCAAGATTATCTGAAAGCTCAGGAAATATCTCTTTCAGGTCCTCTGCATGCCATCTGCACACTTCGCCAAGGTTAAGGTTCCAGCTGAAATTGTCAATGAATCCCATTGCCCTTCTGGCAAGTATCCTAAGATTGTAGCCTCCGCCGACGTTCGAAGGAAGTCCGCCATCTGACAGTGTGATCAATAGGCCTCTTGCGTGTTCTGCAATAGAATATACTGCTGAAAACATGATTATTTTCTCTTTCAGTTCATCTACAGGAACATCAATAGCCTTTGAGACCCTCTCCCACTGCTTCTGGATGTCATCTGTCTCATCAAGATTCAACAGGCCGGCATAGGGAACATACTTTTTTATGAGCTGTTCATCGAACTTCACTCCTGTCTTTTTCAGGATCTTTTTTATGACTTTCGGGAAAGTTGCATCATAGATCGTATTGCATCCCTGGGAAAACCAGGCAGCCCTTTCCATGCCCATACCCATATCCAGGACTTTTATCTTGAGGTCTTTTGCACCAGACTGGGTCTGCTCATACAGCATATAGACCTGGTTTCCTATTTCACAGCCTCTTGAAAAATATTCCATGCAGCAGCCTAGGTTTCCTCCTCCGGCCCATGCATCCTCATGGAATGTAATCTCTGAATCATCGATGCCCATGCCTTCATTGATCCACTGCTTGATATGCCTGAACACCTTGTTCTGGTCCCAGTCCTTTGGTGAGACAAACATGTGCTGGCCTATCATATTGAAGCATGTCATATGGCTCATGGTGATCCCTACATTATCCACATCAGAAAATCTGAGAGAGAACTGCGGAAGCACCAGTGGATTTGCAGGCGGCTCTACTTCACCGCTTATGACAAAAGGCTGGAACGCAGCAATCGAAGCATTTGTATATTCCATTGTCGCATTCCATCTTGAGACAACAGGGTACCTTGCGATTGGTGTGTAGCCGAATTTTTTGAACATCTTTGAGAATTCCTGCCACACCTCTGCATAAGTCATCTTATTTTTTGCTGGAGTGTTCCCTATGAAGTCAAAGCTTGCTTCATTGCTGCAGGACGGATCACCGCAGACATTTCGTTTTTTGTCCTTGTTCCAGAAAGGTTTTTTGCATTTTGTGCATAGGTTCCTGTGAAAACCATCCTCTTTAAGTGTCTTTGTAGCATAGTATTTATCCGGGTCTTTCCAGAATATCGGTTTGTATTTGGCCTTGATCTCTTTGTCAGTCAGCATTTTTTATAGTCACCCTGAATAATGAATATGGTCTCTTAAAAACAAAAAGTAATTGGTTATTTAAAACTTAGCCCTAGAATTCAGATAATGGCCGCGCTTGCCTTCTTGAGTGTATACTGCAGAAAGTTCATTTTGAATAGAAAAGCAGTTTTATATAAAAAAATTTCTTTATTATTCATAAAATTTTGCTGAATTACTTATTAATTAGTATCTACTCTCAAATGGAAACTTTTAAATATAATTAAAAAAGAATATATTGGAAATAGTAGAGTGAGGGGGAGGGAAAATTACAATTTTAAATAATCCAAAAACTTATGAAGAGCTATATAATGAAAATCATGAATTAATCAAATTAGCCAGTGAAGAAATTCCTGATTTATTTTACCTCATTCTTGAACCACATCTCCAAATTAAATTAGCCAGTGAGATGAGTGAAAAAGTTTCTAGTTTTGTTGATAATCAGATTAAAGAACAAGGAAAAAAATATGTTGTTTATCTCCCTGTTTCTAGAGGAGGATTATCACCTGGAGCAATTGTTCAACAGGGACTTGAAAAAGTAATTAAGGAGACAATTGGTGAAGATAATTTTTTGTGCTCACCATTACAAGCAGAAAGCTACAAAGGAGAAGGACTGCAAGAAAAAATTGAAAAAATTTGGGGGCTTGATGAATGTGTTAAATATGTTGATGAATTAGTACAAAAAACTGACCTTAAAAAAGAAGAAATTCTATGGGTTGTTCCTGATGATGTAACAGATACAAATTCAACTGGAAAGTTTATTGAAACAAAACTTCATTCTAATGGTTATCAATATCAAGATATGTTATTCTCATTTATTTTTGGAAAATTAGCAAAGGCTGAAAGAGAAGGTTTAGAATTTAATAAACAAACAAATCAAATAATTATGTATGACATTCCACCAGAATTTTGGATTGTATTCTACCATGAATTGTCTGAAGTTAGTCATAGAGAAAAAAATAGTATGGAGAGAAAAAATTCAATTCGAGCAAAACATCCATACATAAGTCAAGTTGTGTATGATGAAGTGCTAGACGATGTTCGGAAAAATATTCAGGAAATTGAGCATAGAAGTCATTTAAGATTATATCTGGAACAAATTTTGGATGCGAGAAAAGTTTTTGAAGATGAGATAAAAACAGGCTCATCACAAAGACCAGCGGCTTTTTTAACTCTTTATAATCATAATCAACCAATACCATATTCTCTTGCTGCACAAGAATTATGGAGATTTATGGATAAAGAAGAAGAGATAGGATATCATCCTTACCATGGGGTTGTATCTTTTGACCAAAATGATTTACCTTATATTGTAGGTGGAGAGGAATTTTTTACTGCGGATAATAATGTAAAAGGAATTGCCTGGAAAATACAAGACCAGATGAACAAATTACTTAAAAGAAATGAAACAATTCAAGAAAAAGGTATTGATATCTCACAGCCGATGAGGGTTGTTCTTATGGGAATGGAATCAGAAAAAGATCAAATAATGAGTGCATACAATGGTTTGAGAGATTGGGTTAGGGATATTGAAGGACCTAAAGGAGAAAAATTCAAATTAGAGACTTATTTTTGTCCTGATCCCGCACTGTAATTATTTTAGATTTTTTCTAACAGGCCAACAATCCCTTCTCCCCAATCCTTAGCAGCCTCCGGCCCGTTTCCGGTTATCAATTTGCCGTCCACAACAACAGGTTCGTCAACATATATGGCTCCGTTCTCTTCAAGGACTGCAATAGCTTCTTTATTCTCTTCACTTGTCCAGACAGTTGCTCTTTTCCCTTCAAGTATCCCTGCTTTTGCAAGGACTGCAGGAGCAATGCAGATGGCACCTATAAGCATGTCATTCTCTTTTGCCTTTCTGAGTATATCTGTCACAGCAGGTTCATCTGCAAGACCCACAGCACCCGGTCCGCCGATCACAACGACCATATCAAAATCTGCAAGGTCCACATCCTTGACAGCAATTTCAGGATAGAGTTCCATGCCGTATTTTCCTGCAGCCTTCTTTGTTGTGATGCTTGAGACAACAACTTTGATCCCATTCTGATCAAGGACATCCCTTGAATCCTTGTATTCAAAATCCTGGAAGCCCTCTTGTGCTATTATATATAGTACCTTCATTTTGTCCACCTCATTTGGAATGATCTTTACACCTGTTGACATGACTGCTTCTGAAGGAATGGCATTTTTTGCTTCCATTTCAACAGTGCATGATAAGAGTGTAAAGATAACGAGCATTAATATTAATAGCTGATTTGATCTAAGCATGAATTTAGATATTTGACTATTATTAATAAATTTAATTGGAAGATTTTCTTTTTTTATTCCAATCTTTCATTTTCGTAAAATATATATATCAAATCAACAATTAGCCTTACTATGATTGTCACTCTTACTGATTTTGGAGATTCACCTTATCTTGGAGTCATGAGAGGTGTCATCCTGTCAAAGGCTCCAAAAGCAAAGATAATCGACTTATTCAACAAAGTAGATTCCTTCAATGTCAAGGAAGGGGCATGGGTCCTGGCCACAAACTACAAGTATTTTCCAGAAGGTACGATCTTTCTGTGTGTGGTTGACCCGGGAGTAGGTTCGACCAGGGAATGCATCATTGTCGAGACTGAGAATTATTTCTTTGTCGGCCCTGACAACGGGCTCATGTTTCCTGCTGCAAATAGCGACAGGATAGACAGGATTGTGAGGATAGAGTACCTGAAGAATATCAGGAAGGCTGCGCCAACATTCCATGGAAGGGATATATTTGCAATGACTGCAGCAGAGCTTGAGCGCGGAGTGAATGTCGATGAGATGGGAGAGTTCATCCATAAGATGCAGAAGCTTGAGTTCTATAACAAGGACAGGGTGGGAGAGGTTGTGAGGATAGATAAATTCGGAAATATTATCACAACAGTCCCGCACAAGAAAAAGGATGAGTACACTCTTGAGATAAAGGGCAAGAAAAAAAAGATACAGTTCTATAAGAACTACAGCGATGCGAAAAAAGGAAAGCTGTTTGTGGTTGACGGCAGTGCAAAGACACTTGAGATATCCATGAACCAGGACTGTGCAAATGATAAATTGAAACTGAAGATCGGCGACAAAGTGAAATTGAGCTAAAACAAAAAAGAATAGTATTCTGTTTTTCTATATCTGTGATCCGCAGACAGAGCAGAACCTGTGTCCGGGTCCTATCTTTGCACCGCAGCCGGGGCAGAATCTCTTGACTTGTTGCTGATGTAGGGCATGCTGCTGCGGTTGATGAGCAGGAGCCTGCCTATGCTGCATCTGAGGATGCGCTGCTCTTAGCTGTGGCTGGGTTTGGACAGGCCTTTGTTGATGCTGCTGACCCGGCTGATGTGTTCCTGAATGCATTGGAGCATGTGTATCACTTAAAGACCTTCCCATTGGTCCGTTGGATATTGGCTGATCTGACCTATTCGCTGGCTGCATCTGTCCGGGAAGCTGCTGTGCTGGTATCATCTCATCATCCAATCCATCCTGATTGCCGCGCCTGTTCTTTATCTTTTCTGCAAGTTCTTCATCAGTCTTTTTTCTCATCTGCCGTACTTTGATGATGCCAAAGATTATCATACCGACACCCACTGCAAGCATCAATGAAAAAAAGTATTTGTTGGTCCCCTTCCTGAGGATTGTTATGAGAGATACAACAGAAACCAAGATTCCGACACCGCTCCACACTACACCCGGTATTTCACCCAATGATTTCACCTGACTTACTATAAGCTTTATCACTAATGATATTTCTTTGAACATTATATAAATCTTTTTATTGTACAGGATATAAAAATCTTTTGGAAGAAAAAAAATTACTATTGTTGTTATGCGTGATATCTTAAGGCATCTACTGCTTTTTGTCCACCATATTTGACAAAATACCTATCTCCTCTATTTTCTTCAGTCGCCTTCATATGAGAGAATGTTGCATCCATCGCATCATACATGATTTTAACTTCCCTTTGCCTCATATCAGTTGGACCGATGATCCTTACTGAATCACTTCCGCAAGGTTGCAGAATTAACCCATGCATGAATGCATCTTCAACAAACCTATCTCTTGTAGGCTGATCTCTCATAGTAAATGCCAGCATTGATCCCACTCTTCGGATTGCATTATCAGCAGTGCCGAAATATGCTGAGTAATTCTCATCACCTTTTAATTGTACAATCTTTGCTTCAATATCACTGCCGATGGTTTCAGCATGTCCAAATAAGGTCTCCTCTCCTAAGTATGGATCAAACAATTTTTTGAGTTCAGCGTCTTTTTGCTCTTTGCTGTTCATAATCTTCATCATATACCCCTGGGCAAGGCTTCGCCACAGTCTGTTTGTGTCTCCTCCGGACCAGGTGCATGAGAGAGCACCATCTGGAATCTCTTTTCCTATTTTTTCATCGACATACAAAGCTCCAACCTGTTGGGCTTTTGCGCATGCAATGATATCTGGATTCAGATGCTCTCGTATTGTTTTACCCTCTTTATCAAATACCCAGTTTGACATAGCAGCCATTTTTCCTGTCCTGCCTAGACCAGCCTGAACCTCATCAGAGATGAATTTGATACCATACTTGTCCTTATATTTTCCCAAAAAATTATTCAGATTTCCTAGCCAGTCAGCACCAGGTATCACATATCCTCCTTCGCCCTGGATCGGTTCCATCAAAACTCCAGCGAGAAGTTCGATTGGAATCTTACTTTTGTCTTTTCTAATTTTTCTTAAAAGCTTTTTTCTCACCAAGATTTCAAGAGGGATGATATCTTTTTTAGAAAATTTGCCGTATTCTTTAAAATCATCAGGGTTAAGTTTATATTCTTCAAATCTGGGAAATAGTGTTTCGAATTCAAAGGACGGGTCATTATATGGAACCTGGAGTTCCCAAGTCGGAAAAACAAAACCAGTCTGTTTGCTTCTATCTGCGCTTGTAGTAGATGCTAGACTTCCAGCAGTCCTTCCATGAAAATCATCAAAAAATGATAATGTGAATAGCGGAAGTGACACATAGGCTTGCTTAGTTTCTTTTTTCTTAGGTATGTTAAGCCCCAATTGGTCAAATAAGGATTCATATAGGGAAATATGACTCTTTTTTCCTGGTCTTGCAGGCATCATCTCATTTTTGAAATAGTCGAAAAGCTTTTGTTCTTTATCTTTAAGCGGCCTTAACCCTTCGGGAACTTCAAGTTCCATCATCTTTTTTTCATTTGGATGAGTCATCAAAGCATTGAATCTTGTCAATTGCGCTACTTTCTTTGCATTTTCAACTGATTCAGTGCCTCCATTCAATAAGAGACCCATGAAATCTTTGCCGAGCTCTTCTTTGAATTGTGTTGCATAAAGATTAATCAAAAGACTCTGCAAAGTCGCGAATTTTTCACTACTATTCTCAAAATAAGCAATTGGTCCAGTTGTAGTGTCACAACCCGCACGAACAGCTTTCTCAACCTTTAATTTATTTTTAAGAAGAAATTCAATCATAGGATGATAATGACCAAATATTCCTTGTGTTGCAATATCCAAAGAAAGATCTAATCCCATATTTGGAAAACTGGGAATATCTGCATTCAAAATACCTTTATTATAGTCTTCTGGAAGAATACTTGGCATTCTTAAAGTATTATACATCACAAATGGGCCAGCACCATAGGGGTCTTCAGCAATAAAATGAAGGGGATATGGCATTTGAGTAGTCCTTAAATGCCAATCGTGATGATTTTGTCTTGCTTCAACTATTCCTTCTTCAAATATGGTTTTCATATCCACTCTGATATTTAACTTATCCCTGTTAAGAGCCATCCTTGAAGGCTTGCCAAAAGGAAAGGGAAATGAACTATTTTTTATTGATTCTGCACACTGAAGAGTGAATTCAAAATCACTAACATCAATTACTGCTGGATGTTCAGAAGAGACAATTTGTTCAAATAGGAATGGCACTGATGCTTCTTCAGGAGAGAAGCGTCGGATATTGTCTGAAGCAACTCTAAAAGGTTTCCCTTCTGTGTATACCTCAACATCTGTCTGAAAAATTTCTTCTATCCCCATTCTTCTTCCCCCTCATATCACCTCAAAGAGGCAATGCAGAGAGGGGGAACATATCTTATATTTAAATGCTGTGTACTTATTTTTTGCATAAATTTAAATAAAACAATTTCCTTTCATTAGCTTATTACAATTAGTTTTTCAATTTCAAAGGGGCGAATCAATATGGATCTTAAAAGTGCAATAAGGACAATACCGGATTTTCCAAAAAAAGGCATCATGTTCCGTGATGTGACAACACTCATAAAAAACTATCCTGCTTTCAATGAATCGATTGACAGGATGTATGAACTCATAAAAGACAAGAAGATAGATGCAGTCGCCGGCATAGAGAGCCGCGGTTTTGTCTTTGGAGCTCCTCTGGCTTTGAGGCTAGGGGTCGGGTTTGTCCTGATCAGAAAAAAGAATAAGCTGCCAGGAGAGACAATATCACAGGAATACCAGCTTGAATACGGCACTGACAAGATTGAAGTGCACAAAGACGCAATCACCCAAGGCCAGAATGTTCTATTGATTGACGATCTGCTTGCAACAGGCGGGACAATGGGTGCAGCTGCAGAACTTGTGGAAAAGATGGGCGGGAATATCTCTTCGCTTATGTTCCTGGTTGAACTCCCTGACCTGAAAGGAAGAGATAGACTGACAAGATGGCCTGTGCATTCGCTGGTTGAGTTTGAAGGGGATTAAAATTCTTCTAAATTTTTTTCAAAGAATCCTCTCCTAAAAACAGTTAGCTTTATAAAGAGCGAAAATTTCCACAAAAACCATGTGCAATATCTTTCTTTTAGACAGGAGAATTTAATCAGTTTTTTAAGTCTTGAAGAAAGAATGCAAAAAATAGAAGCGCTTGCCCTGGTGGTGTAGTGGCCTATCATAGAGCCCTGTCACGGCTCTGACCCGGGTTCGAAGTTTCGCGAGGCACGAGCGAAGACTCGTGTGCTCCGAACACGAAAGTCCCGGCTAGGGCGCTTTTATTATGGGCCGGTAGCTCAGCTTGGTAGAGCACCTCACTTTTAACAATTGACGGAAAATCCGTGACTTTTTCGTCCGGAAAGTGATGAGGTGGTCGCGAGTTCGAATCTCGTCCGGCCCACTAATAATTATTTGATGAATCAACTAAAAATCTGTGATGGTGAATAACCTAATTAAAAAAGAAATCGATGTAACCAAAAACTTTCTTGTTCCAAAACATGTTCTGATGAAAAAAAAAGAAATTGATGAACTTCTTGAAAAATTCAGAGCGACAACAAAAGAGCTGCCAAAGATATCTATTTCTGATCCGGCAATCAAAAACCTTGGGGCAGCAATTGGAGACATTGTCAGGATTGAGAGGAACAGCCCTACGGCTGGCGAAACACAATATTATAGAAGGGTCATAAAATGAATAAAAATAATATAATCATAAAAAAGTATTTTGAAGAAAATTCGCTCGTCAATTCAGATATTGAATCTTTCAATATCTTTCTCGAGGAAGAGATGCAGAAGATAATCGATGAATCAGGGACAATACTTCCTACAATCATCCCACATACAATAGATGAATTCAAGATAAAGTTTGAGAAGGTAACTGTAGGAAAGCCTGAGATTACTGAAGCAGACGGAAGCAAAAGAGCAATCTTTCCGATTGAAGCAAGATTGAGGAAGATATCTTATTCAGCGCCTATATTTATTGAAGCAAGTGCACATGTTGACGGCATCCAAAGAGAATCTTTCAAGACACTTATCGGTACAATGCCAATCATGCTAAAGTCAAAGCACTGTCACTTGACAGGCCTCTCTGAACAGGAACTGATTGTAAAAGGAGAGGATCCATATGATCCCGGCGGATACTTCATAATCAACGGCACAGAGAAAGTACTGATCTCAATAGAGGATCTTGCACCAAACAACCTATTGGTAGAGAAAAGCCCTAATACAGTGTCAGACTATGCTGGTAAGCTGTTCTCTGAACATGGGAGCTACAAGATCCCTCATTCAATCGAAAAGATGAAGGATGATATATTCTATCTTACATTCACCAGAGTGAAAAGAGTACCGGTGATAATCATTATAAAAGCTCTGGGTCTTGTCAAGGACGAAGAGATAATGAAGGCAATAGATACAGATTCAAAGGATGAAGTATTCATCAATCTTTTTGAGTTTGTCAATGTCAAGACACAGGAGGAGGCACTTGATTATGTATCAAAGAAAATCGGAATCACTCAGGCAAAAGAGATAAGGATAGAGAGGATGAAAGAGATACTGGTCAAATATCTTATGCCTCATCTCGGGACAACTGAAGAAGACGGGATATTCAAGGCACTCAATCTGTGCAAGATGATAAAAAAATACATAGCAGTCTCAAATGGCAATGCAGCAGATGATGATAAGGATCACTATATGAATAAAAGGCTTAAGCTTTCCGGGACTCTTCTTGCTGACCTGTTCAGGGTAAATCTTAAGGTCCTTATCGGCGATCTTCTGTACAACTTCCAGAGAATCGTGAAAAGAGGAAAGTTCCCATCAATAAAGGTAATCATAAGAGATAAGCTGTTGACTCAAAGGATCTATTCAAGTATGGCTACCGGCAACTGGGTCGGAGGCAGGAAAGGAATATCTCAGAGGATACAGAGGCTGAATAATCTTGAGACACTATCTCATCTTCAGAGAGTTGTCTCTCCATTGTCAACAAGTCAGGAAAATTTTGAGGCAAGAGCGCTCCATAGCACACATCTTGGAAGGCTTTGCCCTATTGAGACACCTGAAGGTACAAACATAGGTCTTAGGAAAAATCTTGCTCTCCTGGCAAATATCACACAGGAAGTAAAAGAAGAAAAGATTGTCAAGACACTGAAAGCGCTGAATGCGAAATTTATAAGGTGAACAGAATGAGCGAAATATATCTAAACGGAAAATTTATTGCCGATACTGACAATCCTAAAGAACTTCTTGAAAATTTTTTGGAAGAAAGGCGAAAAGGCAAGATAACCCACTCAGTCAACATTTCATATGATGAAATTATGGATCATATCAAGATCGAATCAGCAGGAGGAAGAGTAATCAGGCCATTGATTGTTGTAAAAGAAGGGGTATCTGTCCTTACACAAAAGCATCTTGAACAGCTTGAAAAGAATGAAATTACATTTTCTGATCTTGTCAGCCAGGGAGTGATTGAATACCTTGATGCAATGGAAGAAGAAAATGCTTTGGTTGCATTCTATGAGGATGAGATAACACCCAGGCATACTCATATGGAGCTGATACCGCTTGCAATAATGGGACTCTGTTCAAGTCTTGTCCCATATGGCAATTTTAATCAGTCAACAAGGCTGAATGCCGGTTCAAAGAACCAGAAACAGGCCCTTGGGTTCTATGTGAATAATTTCCTTGTCAGGATGGACATGGATGTAAATCTTCTGCATACGCCGCAGCTTCCGGTTGTCCAGACCATAATGCATGAGTATTCAGATTATGAGAAACACCCATCAGGCCAGAATATTGTTGTAGCGGTCCTGAGTTTTGATGGATACAATATGGAAGATTCAATTGTTATCAACAAGGGATCCATTGACAGAGGATTTGCAAGGTCAACTTATTACAGGCCGGTGATCAGCGAGGAATTGAGATATTCAGGCGGACTTATTGATGAGATAAGCATTCCTGACAAGGATGTCAAAGGATACAGGTCTGAGAGAGACTACAGGTTCCTGGAAGAAGACGGCATCATCTATCCCGAAGCAAAAGTTGCAGAAGGAGATGTGATAATCGGTAAGACATCCCCTCCCAGGTTCCTTTCAAGCCTTGATGAATATAATCTGGCAACAAGTTCCAGAAGAGAATCATCAATGAGCCTTAAGCACGGGCAGGAAGGAGTCATTGATTTTGTATTGGTCACAGAGAACGAAGAAGGAAACAAGCTCATACAGGTAAGAGTAAGGGATCAGAGAATCCCTGAGATCGGTGATAAATTCACATCAAGACATGGTCAGAAAGGAGTCATAGGCATGATTGTCCCATCTGAAGATATGCCTTTTTCAACATCAGGTATAACTCCTGATCTTTTATTCAATCCACATGGTATTCCTTCGAGAATGACAATGGCTCATCTTATTGAACTTATGGCAGGAAAGGTAGGTTCATTGAACGGAAGATATATAGACGGAACTCCATTTGATGCTGAAAAAGAAGAAGATCTCAGAAAAGAACTCTTCAGCCTCGGGTTCAGAGAGAATGGTACTGAGACATTCTATAGTGGAAGATCAGGAAAAAAATTCAAGGCAAAAGTATATGTCGGAAACATGTATTACCTGAAACTTAAGCACATGGTCGCAAATAAGGTCCATGCAAGGGCAAGAGGTCCGATCCAATTATTGACAAGACAGCCGACCGAAGGAAGAGCAAAAGAAGGCGGACTTCGGCTTGGAGAGATGGAGAAGGATACATTTGTTGCTCATGGAGCATCACTCTTGTTAAAGGAAAGATTTGATTCAGACAGGACAATAGTCCCTGTATGCGAGGAATGCGGACTGATAGCAGTCCACAATGAATACAAGAACACCTCTTACTGTCCGATCTGCGGAGAGAATGCTACAGTATCAAATATTGAATTAGCTTATGCATTCAAGCTTATGCTTGATGAATTCAAAGCTTTAGGAATATATCCAAAATTAATCTTGAAGAATAAATATTAGGGGCAAAAAAATGGAAGCAGAATATATTTTCAAAAAAGTCGATAAGATCAGATTCGGAGTTATCTCACCAAAATTAGTCAAACAGATGGCTTCAGCAAAGGTGGTTACACCTGAACTCTATGATAAGGAAGGATATCCGGTGGATGGTGGGCTCATGGATACCAGGCTTGGAGTGATTGATCCGGGATTGAAATGCAAGACCTGCGGAAGCAAGCTGAAGGAATGCATTGGTCATTTTGGTTATATTGAGCTTGCAAGACCGGTAATCCATGTAAAATTCATCAAGATAATATTAGATCTTCTCAGATGTTCATGCTCTGATTGCGGAAGGCTGCTCCTCCCTGATGATGTCATCAAAAAAGCATCAAAAAGATTTGATGATATGGGAAAAATACTGAGCTCAAAAAGAAAGATGGTCAAGGTAAAGGAGATGATAGTGAAGCTCAAGACCCTGTCGAAATGCCCTCACTGCAATGCAAAGCAGGAAAAGGTCAAGCTGGAAAAGCCATATACCTTCTATGAAGGTGACAAGAGGACAAATCCTATTGAGATCAGGACAAGGCTTGAGAAGATTCCTGAAGAGGATGCAAAATTATTCGGCCTGAATCCTGATGTGATGAGGCCGGAATGGATGGTTCTGACACTTATGTCTATCCCACCTGTAACAATGAGACCATCAATCACGTTAGAATCAGGAGAGAGGAGTGAGGATGACCTGACACACAAACTTGGTGATGTTGTCAGGATAAATCAGAGGCTTTTTGAGAATATCAATGCAGGAGCACCGGAAATCATAATCGAGGATCTTTGGGATCTGCTCCAGTATCACATCACAACATTCTTTGACAATGCGATTGCACAGCTTCCGCCTGCGAGGCATAGGAGCGGCCAGCCATTGAAGACAATAACTGAAAGGATAAAATCAAAAGAAGGAAGAATCAGGCATAACCTGGCAGGAAAAAGAACTAATTTCTCTTCCAGGACAGTCATATCACCTGATTCCATGATTGATATTGATGAAGTAGGGATCCCGCTGATTGTGGCAATGAAATTGAGTGTTCCGGAACGGATCACTGAATGGAATTTTGAATACCTTAAGACATATGTAGGGAATGGTCCAAAGAAATACCCTGGTGCAAACTATGTGGTCAGGCCGGATGGCAAGAAAAAGAAGATAACTGATGAGACAAAAGAGCAGCTGATGGAAGAGCTGGTCCCGGGATATTATGTCGAAAGGCATATAATAGATGGTGATGTAGCAATCTTCAACAGGCAGCCTTCACTTCACAGGATGAGCATGATGTGTCACAGGGTAAGGGTTCTGCCATATAAGACTTTCAGGTTAAATCCGGCAGTCTGTGCTCCTTACAACGCTGATTTTGACGGAGACGAGATGAATCTTCACATACCTCAGACAGAAGAGGCAAGAGCAGAAGCAGAGATACTGATGGAAGTACAGCATCAGTTGATTTCACCAAGATATGGTCTGGGGATAATTGCCTGCAACCAGGATGCAATATCAGGAAATTATATGTTGACCAAGGATCTGAGTTATTCAAGAGAAGAGGCAGTACAGCTGCTGTCATCAATCGGAGTTGATGATTTTACAGGGTTTCCCAGCAAAGGAATAATAACCGGTAAAGAAGTATTCAGCCAGATCATCCCAAAAGATTTTGGATTCAAGGGGAAGAGCAAGAAAGGAGATGAAGTAGTGATAGAGAAAGGAAAACTTACAAAGGGATATATGGACAGTGCAAATCTGGGTTCAGGTTCAGGTCTTCTTATCAGGAACCTTCATAAGACTTATGGGCCGGAGGAGACACTTGAAATATTGGGAAAGATGTTCAGGCTGGGTATCAAAGTATTGCTGGATCATGGATTCACAGCAGGTCTGGGTGACGTAGACCTTCCGCCGGAGAGCAGAAAGCAGATTGATGATATTCTGGATGGTGCAAAAAATAAGGTGACTAACCTTATCAAATCATTTGAGACAGGGGATCTTGTTGCGCTGCCCGGAAGGACTGTTAAAAAGACCCTTGAACTCAGGATACTTGAAGAGCTCAACAAAGCAAGAAATGAATGCGGTAAAGTTGTGGCACAGACACTTAATCCTGAGGCCCATACATTGGTGATGGCCACTTCAGGTGCCAGAGGAAACATAATAAACCTTGCTCAGATGGCTGCATGTGTAGGTCAGCAGGCGATGAGGGGCGAAAGAATTTCCAGAGGCTACAGGAATAGGACTCTTTCATGTTTTGAAAAAGATGATCTCAGATCAGATGCAAGAGGATTCATAAGCAGAGGATTCAAGCAAGGGCTAAAGCCCCATGAATTCTTTTTCATGGCCATGACAGGAAGAGATTCTCTCATGGATACAGCACTCAGGACACCAAAATCCGGCTACCTGTACAGGAGGCTTGCCAATGCCATGCAGGATCTGAAAGTAGAATATGATTATTCAGTAAGGAATGCTACACAGAAGATCATTCAGTTCTCATATGGAGATGATGGTCTTGATGTATCAAAGACAGAAGGTGGGCAGATCAATATTAAAAAGATAATTGATACAGTTATCGCGGAGTAAAAATGATTGACAAAATAATAAAGGAATACACAGGACTTCTTCCACCAAGATTACTGCAAAGGATAGTGCAGGAGCTGCCTGATAAGGTCACAACAGCAAAGTTGAAGAAGATATTGGAGCTGATATATGAGGAGTATATGAATTCACGTGTTGAACCGGGAGAATCTATTGGAATAATATCTGCTGAATCAATCGGAGAACCGGGCACTCAGATGACATTGAACACATTCCATTTTGCAGGAGTGGCTGAGATGAATGTTACAGTCGGTCTTCCAAGAATCATTGAGATCCTTGATGGCAGGAAAAAGATTACTACTCCTATGATGGAAATATATCTTAAAAAACCATACTCAGAAGGCAAGGACATCAAAAAGATTGCCACATTGGTCAAAGAGACAAAAGTGAAAGATTTCCTCAAACAGATCTCAGTGGAGATCACTGAAGGAAATATAAAGATTGAGCTGGACCAGGACAAACTCAAAGAGAGCGATGTCGATGATAAGAGGATAATAACGCTTCTTGAAAAGGCTCTGAAAGGCTTCACTGTCAAAAAACAGGAGGGCATTCTCCTTATCAAATCAAAGAGCAAGACAGACAATCTCGGTGAAATATACAGGCTTAAGGAAAAAATAAAGGAAGTATATGTTTCAGGTGTAAAGAAAGTGACGCAGGTCCTGCCTGTCAAGAGACAGGGCGAATTCATCATTGTCACTGCAGGATCAAATCTCAAGGACGTGCTCCAGCTTGATTTTGTTGATATTTCAAAGACATTCTCAAATGATATTTTTGAAGTATTCGAGGTATTTGGCATCGAAGCAGCAAGGCAGGCTGTCATAAATGAGGTGTATAAGGTCATTGAGAACCAGGGACTGAATGTTGATATAAGACATATCATGCTTGTGGCGGATACCATGACTGTCAATTCCAAGGGAGCAGGGATAACCAGGTATGGAGTCATCAGCGAAAAATCAAGCGTGCTTGCAAGAGCATCATTTGAAACACCTATCAGGCACCTCATCAATGCCAGCCTTGGAGGAGAGGTTGACAAACTGAATAGTGTGATTGAAAATGTCATGCTTAACCAACCTGTACCAGTAGGTACAGGTCTACCTGATCTGATAGTAAAATCAGACTGATTATATAGGACGGGACAATATTTATAAACAAACAGAAATTTTTTTAAAAAAATGGCAGAAGAAGAAAAAAAATATACAGTGATCGAAGAGATCAAGAAATTCATCAAAGATAATTCCCTTATTCTGGGAACTGAAAGGACTGTAAAGGAATTGAGGAAAGGCAACCTGTCCAAAGTATTCATATCAAAAAATGCACCGCAGGAAGTCATTGACGACGTACATAAATATGCCGGACTTCAGAATATACCTATAGTGGTGCTTGATAAGACTAACGATGAGCTTGGAATTGTCTGCAAGAAACCTTTTTCAATTTCTTTTATGGGAGTAATCAAGTCTTAGAATGGGTAAAATAATCTATAACACGGAACTTTTAGGCATCATGAACTTGTTTGAGAAGATCACTCATGCAAAGCTCAAGGATGCCTTTATCGACCGTAACTCATTGATGACATTTGTTGTCCAGGAGAATGAGATTGGAAAAGCTATTGGCAAAAATGCAGTAAATGTCATAAAGCTTGAAAAGCTCCTTACCAGAAAAATAAGAATAATTGAGTTTAATGGTGATGTCATTAGGTTTATCCAAAAATTGATATATCCGTTAAGGGTAAGGTCAGTCGAAAAGCAAGGATCAGATGTTGTAATCACAGGGAATGATAAAAAAACAAAAGGCTTATTAATCGGCAGAAATTCACAAAACTTACTCAACTTAGAATTAGTCGTGAAAAAATATTTTCCAATTGATAAAATTAAGGTGGCATGAACAAACATGAGCAAAAAAACACAGGGAATAAATGCAGGCAAAAGGCTTGTTTCAAGGAGAAAAAAATTCAAATGGAAAGATATAGTCTATAAGAGAAAGACACTGAATCTCAAGAAGAAGTCTGATCCTCTTGAAGGATCTTCACAAGCATCAGGCATTGTCCTTGAAAAGACTCAGGTTGAGGCAAAGCAACCACATTCAGGATTAAGAAAATGCTGTAAAGTCCAGCTCATCAAGAATGGAAAGCAGGTCTCAGCATATCTTCCGGGAGACGGGGCATCAAAATTTGTTGATGAGCACGATGAAGTGGTCATTGAATGCATCGGCGGCTCCAAAGGAAGGGCAAAAGGCGATCTACCGGGGATCAGATGGCAGGTCATCAAGGTCAATGACCAGTCACTCATGGCATTACTCGCAGGAAGACTTGAAAAAGCAAGGAAATAAAAATGGATAAACTACTAGTCTTTAACAGATGGTCTACAAAAGGCCTTGAGGTGCAGGATCCGGGTCTTAAGAATTACATCACTTTGGATCCAAGGATTGCTCCAAAGACAGGCGCCAGATACGGCAGCCAGAGATTCTATAAATCAAAAGTATTCATTGTTGAAAGATTCATAAATAAGCTTATGGTTCCGGGTCATAGGGGCAAGAAGCATAAGATAACCTCATACAGGACCAATGGGAAGGCATCAAAGGTCTATGATTTGGTTGAGCAGGCGTTTGAAGTCATTGAAAAGAAAACAAAAGAAAACCCTTTGAAAGTATTTTTAAAGGCACTTGAAAATGCATCACCCAGAGAAGAGATAATCACAATTGAATATGGCGGAGCCAGATATCCAAAGGCAGTTGAGATTGCACCTCAGAGAAGGATTGATCTTGGATTGAGGTACATGACACAGGGAGCATATCAGACATCATTTGGCAAGAAGAAGTCAAGTGTCTCAGCCATTGTCGAAGAGATCATGAATGCCTATGATATGAGCACAAACTCAGCTGCGATAGCCAAGAAGTTCGAACTCGAAAGACAGGCAGATTCAAGCAGGTAAACATATTCTTTTTTAATTCTATTCTTAATTTTGTATTGGATTTTAGTTGTGTAAATTTAATACTAGATTCTGTCAAAGTTATCAAATTTGATAACTATATATAAACAAAATATTTATATATCA
>JAHIYL010000287.1 GCA_018815145.1 Nanobdellota archaeon
GATCATCACCGGCCAGATACCTCTGATCCTTTGATATTCTAAAAATCTGTTTGCTCATTTTGATTAGAAGCAAACCACTCTTTATATATAAATATTACCCCTTATTAGTAAAAAATTTTAAAAGAAATAAAAAAATTACTGATACTCTTCCTTCATGTCCTCCAGCGTCTTTGGCTCATAATCTCCTGCATGGCCCGCTGTCCCGAATGCCTCCATCTTTGAAGCGACAAGTTCGGCTATCGCATCCCTGCCTGGTCCCAAATAATCCCTGGGATCAAACTTTTCAGGAGTCTCGGTAAAGACCCGTCTTATCTCTCCTGTCATTGCCATCCTTGAATCTGTATCCACATTTATCTTTGAGATGCCGTTCTTGATGCCTTCCTGTATTGCTGATACAGGTACACCACAGGCATTCGGCATATTCCCTCCGTACTTGTTAATCTTGTCGCGAAGTTCAGCCGGTACAGACGAGGAACCATGCATCACAAGAGCAGTCACAGGGACCCGTTCCTTAATTTTGCCAACAAGATGTATTGCAAGCTTAGGCTCGCTCTTGAACTTATATGCTCCGTGGCTGGTTCCTATCGCAACAGCTAACGCATCTACTCCTGTCCTTTTGACAAACTCTTCAACCTGAGCAGGTTCAGTAAGCTTCACAACATTCTCAACATCCTCTTCTATGCCTCCCAATGTCCCGAGCTCTGCTTCTACTGTCACGCCAAAGGGATGTGCGTAATCGACAACTTCTTTTGTTATCCTGACATTTTCTTCAAAATCGTGCTTTGATGCATCAATCATCACTGATGTGAAGCCAAGCTCAATTGCCTTTCTCACACTATCGATGGTGTCTCCATGGTCAAGATGCATTGCAATGGGTATTTCCGGATTGTCTTCAACAGCAGCTTTCATCAGATGCTTAAGATATGTGAAATTTGTGTATTTAAGAGCGCCCCTGCTTGCCTGGATAATGACCGGGCTTTGCGTCTTTTTTGCTGCAGCCATGATGCCCTGGATCTGCTCCATATTGTTAACATTGTAGGCTCCGACACCATAGCCTTTTTTCATTGCTTCGTCAAGAATCTGTTTCATTGGTACTAATGCCATTTATAACACCCCATTTGTTTATTTTTCTTACTCTAAATATTTTGTTTTTTTCGCAGCAACATCACCACTACTGATTGCAGTCCTCACAAAGTTTGCA
Source organism: Nanobdellota archaeon (assembly GCA_018815145.1). Classification (GTDB taxonomy): domain Archaea; phylum Nanobdellota; class Nanobdellia; order Woesearchaeales; family GW2011-AR15; genus WJJD01. The sequence goes on from JAHIYL010000287.1 coordinate 1,202, forward strand.
GAACGCAAACTTTAATTTGCTACGCAAATTAAGTTCGTCGTGTGACACCCCGACGGGGCCGCCCCCCGTCACACCTGCACCAGTGGTGTTGCTGCTGCTATTTATTCAATGCCTTCCTTAAGAAGGCAGTATATAGGCGGTGAAGATGTGGCCAGACGAGGCGCATGCCGAGTAGCATTTCAGAATGAAATGCGTCTGTGCCACCATCATCTTCAACGCTAAAATATTATACTAATCACTCCATCTATACCAAACTACTCAATAAATAAATCAAATCCATTAATTAATATTGCGGTTCTCCTTCAAAATTGTGATGCGTCTCGATGAACCTTACTGTCTTTGATTTTGCACGCATGACAATGGAATGTGTTATTGCACCTTTTCCAGTGAATCTCACTCCTCTGAGTATTGGTCCGTCAGTCACTCCTGTTGCTGCAAAGACAGCTTCATCCGTCCTGACAAGGTCTTTTACATGCATCTTCTTGTCAAGGTCCTTTACACCCATCTTTTTTGCTCTTTCCTTTTCCTGCTCATTCTTGAAGATAAGCCTTCCCTGCATGTCTCCCCCAAGGCAAGATATAGCAGATGCAGCTAACACTCCTTCAGGTGCTGCTCCTATTCCCATGAGCATGTCAATTCCTGAATCAGGAAGGCTTGGTGCAATGGCCGCTGATACATCACCATCAGGGATGAAATATATCCTTGCCCCGACTTCTCTTATCTCTTTGACCAGATCATGATGCCTTTCCCTGTCCAGAATCATGACTGTTATATCTTTGATATCTTTTTGCAGGGCTTTGGCTACTGCCTTGATATTCTTTTCAACTGAAAAATCAAGATCAACCATACCTTTGGCGCGGGGACCTACTGCAATCTTATTCATGTACATATCAGGTGCATGCAGCAATGTCTCTGTCGGAGCAGCTGCAAGTACTGCCATTGCATTTGGCCTGCCATAGGCGACACTGTTGGTGCATTCAAGCGGATCCACAGCAATGTCGATCTTATGGCCGTTTCCCTTTCCAACTTTTTCTCCGATAAAGAGCATTGGCGCATCATCTCTCTCGCCTTCTCCTATGACAATCTTTCCATCGATAAGGAGCGTATTGAGGGTCTTTCTCATCATCTTTACTGCTGCGTCATCTGCCTTGTTCTTTTCTCCTTTTCCTACCCATCTTGCTGAAGCTATTGCAGCAGCTTCGGTCACTCTTACAAATTCCAGTGCTAAATTCCTGTCCATGAATATTACCTCCTGTGATATAATCAATCAAGTCTTCAGGAAACTCAGGCTGCATATAAATCTATATTTTATCATACTTTATCATACTAAAA
>JAHIYL010000288.1 GCA_018815145.1 Nanobdellota archaeon
AATTTTTTTGAAGTTGGCTCCAGTTCTTTTCAACAGATCAACTGCTTCTTTTACAGTACCAGGATATGCAGAAAGGTATTTTCCAGGCACATGGACTCCTGCAATAACAATCAGGACATCAGTTTTTTTAAGGATTTCATGAGCATTATTTTTTGTGATGTTGTAGATTCTTATGTCTGTCTTTATTTCATCTTCTTTATTTCTCCTTTTTCCATCATATTTAACAGAAAGCCTCAAGTCATCAATCGTGAGGTATTTTACATCGTGATCCTCATGGGATAGTTTACCAAAAATATACCTGGGATAGGTTCCGATATAAGGCGGGACACCTAGACCTGCAGGTTCGTCTGTGTAACAGTCAAGTATTGTGTAGTGCATGAAGATTAAGAAACTGGTGGAGATTTAATAATTATCTGAATAGCAGATTGCTGATCCAGGTATGTGCTCCAAAAAGATTTATATACTCCTGACAATTAAAGGATTTGATGCATGAAAAATTTCTTCTCATATTCCAAAATGAGCTGTTTATGAGCATAGTATATACATTTTTGATTACAAGTTCACTCAAAGTCATCATTAACTTAATAAAAACAAAGACATTTGATGCCACATTATTTTTCAAATCAGGCCATATGCCAAGCTCACATACTGCTGTAGTGCTGACTTTGATTTCAAGCGTCTTTTATGAGGAGGGGCTGACCACACTATTTGTAATAACAATGGTATTTGGACTCATAGTGATATATGATGCAATGGGAGTGAGACAAGCAGCAGGAAAGCAGGCAGGGGTCCTAAACAAGATAATAAAGGAATTCAACATGACAAAGAGACTGAAAGCAGAGCACCTTTATGAGTTTGTTGGGCATACTCCAAAAGAAGTCATTGTAGGAGCATTCCTCGGATTTTTGATATCCTTTTTAGTCTATAATGTCTTTTGATTTATCACGAAAAGCTACCTCTTAGTAGATCACAAACAGAACCAGTGCAACAATCAGATACCATGAATATTTTCTGATGATGTGCCTGAAGAGATCAAATACAGAGTATCTGACGACTTTCATATCGATCATGCTCTTTGCAAGAAGACTTCCGGTGGGAAGGCCGTAAAGGAATGAAAGTGCCGAGAGATATGGAAACGAGCCTGTCTTGCTTGCCAGATAGGAAAGTATTCCTAATAGTACATAGGCGGCAGGAGATACAACTTTATATCTCTTTTTAAATATAAGAATCAGCAGCATCATGAGGCAGGATAGGATAATGGCCAGGATGAAGTGTATTTCCAATGAAAACAGGCAAACCAATATTGCCAAAAGCAATAATATTGATTGCATGGGCTGAAAAAATAATTTGCCAATCTTAAGTTCTTCCTTTGAGATGTGCGCAAGCATTAGTCCAACAAAAAGTCCGCTGAATGATATGGTCAGCGCTGAAAAATATACCGGGAAATCCATAGTCAAATCCTTTTTTGTTTCAATAGCATGATTTCTTCATCAACCTTATTCAAAACATCTTTTTTGGCTGCTTCAACAAACCGAAGAGTCCCTGCAAATTCATGCCCACCACCATTAATAAGGGCATAGGGCATTGTTTTTTTTAGTTTCTGTACCAGTTCATTCACATTGAACTCAGGAACCGAATCTACCCTAAGTGTAATTGAGTCTGATAGCAATCCAAGGGTTATCCTTTTTCCTTCATACATTTCATGGGCCAACCTTGTGATTTTGGAAGTATTTGGAAATCCATCTGAAAATGACAACTTCTCACAGTCAATCTTTATAAGGCTTATGTCATCCAATTTATTTTTAGTGACATATTTTTGGACTGCCTGCTTTGCTAAGAATATCTTTTTCTCTATTTCAGAATATATGAATTCTATCAGCTTTTTGTGATTATGGCTGTTGATGTCCAGCAGCCTGTCAACAAGTTCTCTTGATTCCTGAAATCTTATATAATGCGCCTGATAATCTATGCATAGTGCAATCCTTTTAAGATATTCTCTGTCAATTCCCGATAATGAAAGATATTGTTCAAATTCATCCTTATCTGATTTGTCTCCTGTTCCTGCAAGAGCAGGCAAGTGATTGATGTTTTTTACATCAGGGTTGATAAACCTGGCAAGCTCGGTGCACATCATGCCGGTTGTAAGAGTTGCATCAAAGCCGACAAAATAAGGATTGACAAAGACATCCAGAATTTCTTTTACTTTCTTGGTTTCTATCCTATTCATTGGATTATGATGGTCAATAAGAAGGACTTTGATATCATATAGTTCAAGCTTTTCAATTGCTGTCAGGTTCTGTTCAATCGCACCAAGGTCCAATAGAACAATCAACGGCAGTGCCTCTCCAAACCGTTCTGCGTTCTCAAGGATTGATCCAAGATCTCTGATCACGTCAGAATATTCGTAGAACGGAGCAAAACTGGGAGATCTTCGGTAGTATTTTGAGATTCTCCCCTTATTTTGATGGAGACTTTCTATGAGTGGAAGGATTGCCTTTTCAATAGCAATTGCAGCTGCATAGCCATCGCAATCTGCATGATGCTTTATCATGATGGGTCTTTTTTCATATATGGCTGATTTGATTCTTTTTGCAGCTTTTATCAGCTCAGGACGAAGATCATCGAGTGCTTTTGACTTAATCAGAAAATCCGGTTCTGCAATATCTTTTACTGAATTAAATTTTTTATTGAGCTCGGAAATTCCTCTTTCATCTAGAATTTCAGCATTTATGAATTCTCCTTCAAGGCTATTCCCCCTTTTTTTGATTTTTAGCTCTGCTGTCACAAAATCTCCTTTTCTGAATTTTGTGAAAACCCTGTCTTTTGAAAAATTTGCAGCAACAAAGGTAGTTGTTGAGTCACTCAGAAAAAATAGCAGCGGCCCTCCGCTTTTCCTTATATCATCAATCCTCACTTCAAATGAAAATATCTTTCCAATATCTGAATCATCAAGCATAGAAAATATCTTTGATTTGGTTTTGATCATTTTTTTGCATGGCTGTTGGATATTTTGTCACATCTGATTTTTTCTATCTGACCTGAAATATCTGTGTACTTATTATTGTTTCTTTTTTTACGCGCAATTGAGCAAATTCAGTCTTTGTCAAGCTATTTCCATTCGCTGTGTCCCCATGAGATGAGGAGATCCACTCCCAATTTTTTAACTTCAAAAGGTACATCACAGCTTCCAAAAGAGCTGCCAGCCCATATAATACAGTCAGCACCTGTCTTTTCAGTTATTATTTTTTGGATCTCTTGAGCCCTTGGTCTCAGTCCATCAGGAAGCTGCAGACAGACCAACGCTGACTTTTTTTTGTTGATTCTGTCGATAATTTCAGAAAGTCTTAAGTCAAACATATGATAATGGGATAATATAATATAATATAAAAAGATAACT
>JAHIYL010000289.1 GCA_018815145.1 Nanobdellota archaeon
ATTCAACCATTGTTTTCCAGGACACCAAATAATGCAAGCTTCTATTTTGATCACAGCTACCATTTTGTCTGTGAAGATAAGTTTGTTGCAGCAACATGTAATTACGGTGAGGAAATGGTTGCAGCTGTGCAAAAAGACAATATTTTAGGAGTCCAGTTTCATCCGGAAAAAAGCCATAATAACGGTCTGAAACTATTAAGGGGATATTTCAATTACATGCAAAAGCAGGTGAAAAAATAAAATGCTGAAAAAAAGGATAGTTGGAGTGCTCATTGTAAAAGAAGGAATAGTCGTCCAAAGCATCGGCTTTAAGCGTTACTTGCCTGTTGGAAAACCTGAGATCGCTGTCGAATACTTAAATAAATGGGGTATTGATGAAATAGTGCTTCTAGACATGGATGCAACAAGAGAAAACAGAGGCCCGGATTTTGCAATGATAAAGCGTGTTTCAGAGAAATGCTTTGTACCACTCACGGTCGGAGGCGGCATAAACTCATTGGAGTGCATGAAAAAAGTTATCAGGTACGGTGCAGATAAGATTTCAATAAACACCGCTGCAATAAAGAACCCGCAATTGATTAAAGAGGGTTCAGATGTATTGGGCAATCAGTGCATAGTTGTATCAATGGATGTGAAGAGGAATGGTGATAGACGATTTGAGGTTTTCAGTGATTCCGGCACAATACCTACCAGCATTTCAGCCCTTGAAATGGCAAAAACCGCAGAATCACTTGGAGCTGGGGAAATCTTGTTGAATTCGGTCAATAGAGATGGTTCAAAGACCGGCTATGAATTGGAACTGATAAAAGAGGTTGCTAGTATGGTTTCAATACCTGTAATTGCCTGTGGAGGTGTAGGACACCCGAAGCATTTCCTGGAAGGATTTAAGAATTCAAAAATATGCGCAGCAGCTGCGGGAAATTACTTCCATTTCACTGAGCACACACCCATATTTACAAAGGCGTTCTTGAAGAACTATGGTGTGGATATCAGGCTTGAAACATATGCAACATATAAGGATTTCAAATTTGACGATGATGGAAGAATTCTGAAACGATCGGATCAATACTATGACAAATTAAGGTTTGAATATATTCCAGAGGAAATAATATGAGATACTGTAAAAGATGCCTGTACCCGGAAAATCATCCGCTAAACATTACTTTTGATGAGGAGGGTATTTGCAGCGGATGCAGGGTGCATGAAGAAAAGGATGAACTTGACTGGAAAAAAAGGGCTGAATTATTGAAAGGAATATTTGAAAAATACAGAAATAAGTCTCAGGACAATTATGACTGTATAATCCCTGTTAGCGGCGCCCGAGACTCTTATTTCATCGTACATATTGTAAAAAATGTCTACAAGATGAATCCATTGTTAGTCACTTATAACAAGCATTACAATACAGAAATCGGGATTCGAAACCTTGCTTACCTGCGAACTATCTTTGATTGCGACATGCTCAATCTCACGATTAATCCTGAAACAGTCAAAAAAATAACCCGTCAGACTCTCAGGCTGATGGGAAGTATGTACTGGCATTGCATCGCCGGGCAAACAGTTTTTCCTGTTCAAATAGGGGTTCGGATGAAGATACCCTTAATCGTTTGGGGTGCACACCAGGGCTGTGACCAGGTCGGAATGTTCTCCCACTTAGATGAAGTCGAGATGACAAGAAAATACAGGAAAGAACATGACTTGATGGGATTTGAAGCTGAAGACTTGATAGATGAAAATTTTTACGTGTATAAGAAGGATGTGCGACAATTCATGTACCCGCACGATAAAGAGATTGAAAAGGTTGGAGTGCGAGGGATATATCTAAGCAACTATATCAGATGGGATACAAAGAAGCAGCATGAGGATATGATCCGATTGTATGGCTGTGAGACATTCACACAGGAAAGAACCTTTGACACCTACAACGATGTTGATTGTCATCATTATTCAGATCTGCATGATTATGTAAAGTTCCTGAAATGGGGATATGGAAAAGTGACGGATCACGCATGCAGAGAGATTAGGCTTAAGCGATTGACAAGGGAGGAAGGTATTAACCTTGTCAAAAAATATCAGGATTTAAAACCACAGAAACTGAAACTTTTCTTGGATTGGCTTGGAATCACCGAGAGAGATTTCTATTATTTCATAAATCAGTTCAGAAATCCAAGGATTTGGGAAAAAAATAAGAAGGGATGGGTATTAAAGGATTCAGTTACGCTTCATGAGA
>JAHIYL010000290.1 GCA_018815145.1 Nanobdellota archaeon
GATATACAGCCTTTTGAATATGACATCAATGATGTCAAAGAAATTGGTAAAAATCAAAAAACTCTTGATACCTTCGGTATAGTCGGGTTTAACTCTCCTCTGCAAAAAATTTGAGGTGAGTCTACACCCAACATCTTAATCATCATCATTTTCACAGAAGTTTTTTCTCAAAGAACAAGAAGAAAATAATAAAATGAGTATCACAAGAATTACAAAATGTTTTTTCATCAATTAATCAGATTAATTTATTCATATTTATACTTTCTGCAAATAATTTTTTGTTGCCTCTGTGACGCGATGGAACTGAACTTGTTCAGTGGAATAGGATTTTCATGAGAAAATCCGTCGCTGTCGTGGAGGAGGCAATAAAAAAATCATCTGTAAAACTATACCTGATTCAAATATTAAAAAAACAAAAAAAAATCTAATAAACCTTCATACCAGGCTCAGTATACTTCAGTTCAACATTCTTTATCTTGGACAGGTCATCTATCCTGTTTATCCTCAATAAAGAAGGTGACTTTGTGTAGAGCAGCTCTTCGATATACAGGCTTCTTTCTACTGCCGGACTGTATTGATATTCAGGAAGGCTGATTGAATGGTCGATAAGGCCTCGAAGCTCAATCTCATCCTTTGTTATACTGAATACAAAAGCACCATTGTAGTTTTCTGCTGAATTCCTATAGTCATAGCTGTATGCTGGGATCACCAACAACTCCTTCTCTTTTGAGAACAGGAATGCCTTGTGTTCATAGAGCGCTGTTGAACCTGCATATCTTGACTCAGTCACATATTTTGCGACTTCTTTAGGATTCTCTACATCTGAGACATCAAAAAGTGAGATCTTCAGACCTGTGGTCCTTCCTGTGTCTGTTGCATCCTGACCAATTCCAATTATTGTGTCCTTGTCATATGGATGCAGGTATCTGGAAAATCCGGGGATCTTCAATTGCCCCAGTTCCTTGATATTATTTGGGTTTGACAGGTCAATCACAAAAAACGGGTCCACCTGCCTGAAAGTCACCATGTACAGCCTGTCACCGATGAATCTTGTTGAATATATCTGCTCACCTTCGGCAAGGTCTGTAAGCTCATCCATGATCTTCAGGCCGCTGTCAAGAGTATATACATTATTTGTTGATTCAGTCCTCTGTTCTCCGAATCTTGACCACCTGGGTGAGACTGTTGTCGCGATCCTCAGGATGCCTTTGTCTTCATCCAGAGAGAACTGGTTCATGATATGTCCCGGCACTTTCCCATTGGCTGCAGGAGTTATCTCGTCTGCATCAACATTTATCTTGTTGATGACAGTGAATTCAAAATATTTATACTCTTCAAGCTTCTTCTTGAGCATGGATTCTGCCTTATCCTGGAGTTCATCCTGTTCATCGGGATCCATTATGCCGGCATATGATTCATATACCTGATAGATCTTTGATTCTTTTTCCAATCTTGAAAGGATGTCATTGTCAGTCGACTTGATCTTCACTATCAATTCCCTGTCCCTGTCAGAGACATATGGCTCCAAAAGTGCCATCATTATCTGTTTCTGGATCTCATACTCATTAACATATTCTGTGTATGTTATGTAGATGTTATCTTCTGACATATAAAGATTCTGTCCTCCTTCAACAGCTACTGATTTTGAACTGATAGAAGCATCAGGATCCTTCAGGTTGATAGCGTGCATATTGACAAAACTCGGGCTCTGGTAAGGGATATTGAAATAAAATACATCATCAACAGGAATATGCCTGACAACATTCCCTTCCATGATCATGGGCATTGGGATAGGACGGAATTCCGGCCTGCTGGTTGTTATCAGATAGACATGGCTTCCTGTCATCCTTGCATTGAAATATCCTCCCTCAAACTTATATTCTTTCACAAGCAGAGGATCCTCCTTGTCACTTATGTCATATATGTTGAAGAAAGTCATGCTGTTTCTGGGCATGAAATCCATCTTCCTGAAGTAATCAAAGTTATTGAAATAGCCAAATACTGCCAAGTGATCATCATTGATGAAGATAGAGCTGGGATTTGAATCAAAACTCAATGTAGAGACTACCTCTGCATCCTCACCCGGATATGCTTTCACAATGAAGAGAGTTGTTCCTGACACAGTATATATATACTCACCGTCTGTCTTGATTATATCTGCTTCGTCAACACCTGCGACCTGCACATTTGTTTCAGAATAATCATTTCCACCTTCTGAATCAAATACAGGTTGAGCGCTCGGAGCGGATTCAGCCATCTCAACAGAGACAGCCATATCCTGCCTCATGCCGCCGGCAGCAGTCTTTACCATCATGTCATCCAACCCATAATAACCATTGCTTCCTGAGGAATACATCTGGATGAAATCATTCAGCTCTTTTTCTGTTGTAAAAACTTCTGAATCTATTTCCTTATCAACTGAGAAATCGATCTCTGAATATGTGCCATAGTTTGTGCCCAGATTATTGTAGACATTGTTGTTATTCTCCGGTTCTTTGATATTTCCCTGATATCCTGTGAACAGCACCAATGCTATCAGCACGATACAGAGTATGTTCAATATTATTATTGGTAAGTTTTTTAGTTGTTTTTTTGCCATGTTTCATGCACCTCTTTTGATTAGGAATGTATCTGCTTATAAATAATTGTCCAAGACTTCTATTTCATTTGAAGCTATTGAATCTTAAGGTAAGGATGTATTTAATGATATTGAATCGTTTATTAATAGTGTACTTTCTGTAAATTTCTCCAAACAGAAACCTTTTTTAATCTAACCATCAAAACATAATCCAACATGAAAAAATCTAATACTAAAAATACTAAATGGAATCTTGATCAACTAAAAAATAAAAATGATCCTGATTTCTTGAAAGAAAGAGAAAGGATAAAAAAGAATAACTCAGCATTCATCAAGAAATGGAAGAGCAGGGATGATTATCTTAAAGATCCTGCAATCCTAAGACAGGCACTAGCTGAATTTGAGAAGCTCCTTAAGACTGACAGCCCGGGCGGAAATGAAGACTATTATTATTCCCTTTCTCACTCACTTGAGCAGGACAACCCTAAAATCAAGGCACAGCTCAATATCATCTCTGATTATACAACCAAAATAGGAAATGACATGGAATTTTTCACGCTCAGGATATCAAAGATTGACAAAAAGAACCAGAAAAAATTCCTTGACTATCCGGGTCTTGCTGAATACAGGCATGGCCTGAAAAAAGCATTTGATGAAGCAAAGTATCTTCTGACTGAACCTGAAGAAAAGATATTGAACCTGAAATCAAAGACATCGTATTCAAATTGGGTCAGGATGCTGTCATCCTTTCTTGTAAAAGAAGAGGAAACTGTCTATACTGAATCAAAAAAAATTGAGAAAAAGAGCTTTACCGAGATTCCAAGCCTCATGAACAACAGGAATAAAAAGATCAGGGATTCTGCAGCTATCGCATTCAACAAGATACTTGAAAAGCACCTTGATACTGCTGAGAATGAATTGAATTCTGTCCTTGAAAACAAGAAAGTGGATGATGAACTAAGATGTATAGAAAGACCTGATAAGGCTCGCCATCTTGCAGACGATGTTGACACAAAAGTTGTGGATACCCTAATCGAAGAGGTCTCAAATGGATTTGATATCCCAAAAAAATATTACAGGCTCAAAGCAAAGATGATGGGTGTAAAGAGACTGAAATATCATGAAAGGAACGTCCCGATAGGAAATATCATAAAAAAATACTCTTTTTCAGATTCAGTTGATCTTGTCTTCGATGTATTTGACGGACTGGATAAGGAGTTCACAAATATATTCCATAAGTTGTTGGCACAGGGAAATATTGATGCTTTCCCAAAAAAAGGGAAATCCGGTGGTGCTTTTTGTGCAAACCGCCAGATAACCCAGCCTACATTTGTTCTTCTCAATCACACTGATGAGCTGCAGGACGTCCTTACCATGGCTCATGAGATGGGGCATGCGATAAATTCAGAGCTCATGAAAAATGAACAGAATGCTCTCACTTATGGTACACCTCTATCGACAGCAGAAGTAGCAAGTACATTCATGGAAGACTATGTCCTGCAGGAGATACTCAAGACAGCAGATGAACAGCTCAGGCTTTCTCTGATGATGATGAAACTGAATGACGATGTATCAACAATCTTCCGCCAGATAGCCTGCTACAGATTTGAACAGGAGCTTCATAAGGACTTCAGGAAACAAGGATATCTTTCAAAACAGGAGATTGGAAGTCTGTTTTCAAAGCACATGGCAGGCTATATGGGCAGCTATGTCTCACAGGATAAAGGGTCAGAGAACTGGTGGGTCTACTGGAGTCATATAAGGCATTTTTTCTATAACTATTCATATGCTTCAGGCCTTTTAATCTCTAAATCAATGCAGGCATCCGTGAAAAAGGACCATAGGTTCATCTCTAAAGTCAAGGACTTTCTTTCAGCAGGGACAAGTGATTCACCGAAAAACATCATGAAGAAGCTCGGCATAGACATAGGAAAAAAAGAGTTCTGGCAGCAGGGATTGAAAGAGATAGAAGACTTGCTTGTTGAAACTGAAGGATTGGCAAAGAAATTGGGGAAGATATAGGGAAATATTATCAATGAAGTTTCTTATGCACATGCTCAAGATTGATAAAGACTGAGTAAAATGCAATGCTCAGGAAATAGAAGAATAAAATCATTGAGAGAATGCCTGGCCTTGAAGAGTTTGCTTCTTTCATAACAGATATCCCTCCTGTTACATAAATCGGCGTCAATATGATGATACCTATGATCATTTTTGCTCCTAATGATGTTTTCTGAGGCTTGATATGCATCACATATCTAAGAAAAAGTCTGCCACCTCCAATGATTATCATTAAAAATAAACTAATAACAAAATATATATTCATTATTTCTGGGATACCAATATTGAATGTACCCTCAGCAAAACTTGGGTGGATAAAGGACAGGTATTTCAGGAATGACAAATCGTTGCCGGTTGTGTTCTTAAGTACTGCCAATATCATCACACTTGTGAGGCTGACAGGGACAGAAAGAATCATGTAATGAAGGAAGGACTTAATGACATTCATCATTCTCTCAATAATCAGGAGATAAATTTCACCTCTTAATAGCCTTTTCATCTTTTTTACTAGCAAAAATCAATAGTTAATCAATAAATATTTTGATTGGATCATGATATCCTTAGATCTTCTTCACGACGTTTTCCATGATGCCAAGAGCGATATCCAGTTCTCTCTTGGTCACATCAAGAGGCGGCAGTATCCTCACTGATTTATGGCCGCAGCCAAGGAATAATAAACCATTCTCCAGGCATTGTTTTGTGAATTCATTCCGCACATCTTTTGTTGCAAAGTCAGTTGCCATCATCAGGCCGATGCCTCTTGAATTGTCCATCTTATCAGTGTTTTCCTGCATGCTTTTCATTTCTTTCAGGAAGTATTTTCCCTGGTTTGTTGAATTTTCTAATAGATTTTCTTTCTCAATGATCTCGATTGTCTTATAGCCGACAGCTGTTGCCATAGCATTACCTGCAGCCCATGTACCTGATATACGGACATCCTCCTTTGGCGAGACTTCTTCTTTTGAAATCACAGCACCAACCCTTAGAGCCTTTGCAGCAGTGATGATATCTGGCTGAACATCATAATTTTCTATCCCCCACCATTTACCAGTCCTGCCCATGCCTGCCTGTATCTCGTCTGATATTATCCTTATCCCATTGTCTTTGCAGACCTCATTTATCTCTTTCATGAACTCCGGATTGGCAAACCTATATCCTCCTTCTCCCTGCACTGGTTCCATGACAAGATATGTACATTCGTTCTTGTCAATGATACCGACATCCTTGTCAAGAAGCTTTCGGATGTGTGACATCATTCCTTTTTGTGTAGGAACCTGCCAACCACATTTACAGTCTCCCACGCATGCACAGAAAGGTAATGTCACAATATTGCCAATTTTTGGGTACCATTTCCTGTGGACTGTCTTTGACCTGTTGAGCGATAGCGCTCCAAGAGTCCTTCCATGGAATGCTCCATCAAAGCAAAATCCATATCCATAATTTCTTTTTTCATCATAGCAGAATTTCATCGCATTCTCAATAGCTTCTGCACCGGAGTTGACCAGAAATGATCTCTTGAAATCATATTTTTTTGTGATATCTACAAGTTTCTTCTGCATGTGGGAGGGAGTTGGAAAAGGACTCTCTTCAGGATCAGGGCCGTAGCCTGCAACAAAATCTGTTCCTGCGTACCTGTCCGGATCAACAGGAGGGAAACTTTTCTTGAGTGCAACCAACTTGGGATTATTGTAACCCAAAGCAGCTGTTGCTACATGAAGGCCAAAATCCATTATTACATTGCCGTCAACATCAGTCGCAAACGGACCGATTGCAGGGGCAAGCCTGTCCATGACAAATTCATACTCGTATGTTGATTTTGAAGTAAACCTTTTGTGAAAATCCGCCCACCTTATCGCATTAGGTCCAGGTATTTTATTGACTTTTGGCAAAACTGTGTCTCTGTCCATGATTTTCGCCCCCTTTTTCAAGAAGATATATTGATACTACACAAAATATTTGGGTTTATAAAAGTTGTGAAAGAGATATCTAAATTCCGTTCTTCCTGAACCACTCAATAGTCTTTTTCAGGCCATCCCTGAATTCAACTTTGGGATGCCAATCCAGAAATTCCCTTGCCTCAGATATATCAGGCTGCCTCTTTGTAGGATCATCCAGGGGAAGGGACTTGAAGATAAGTTTGGAATCAGAATGAGTCATCTCTTTTATGAGATCTGCAACCTCAATTATTGTCATCTCATTAGGATTGCCAAGATTTTTTGGACCGAACTCCTTGGAATCCATCATCTTGATAAGACCTTCAATCAGATCAACCACATAGCAGAAGGATCTTGTCTGCTTTCCATCGCCGTATATTGTTATTGGATCATCCTTCATGCACTGAGTTATGAAATTGGGAATCACTCTTCCGTCATCCTTTCTCATCCTGGGACCATATGTATTGAATATCCTGACTATCTTTATGTCAACATCATACTGCCTGTGATATGCCATCATAAGTGCTTCGCCGAATCTCTTTGACTCATCATAGCAGCTCCTCACACCAACAGGATTGACATTGCCCCAGTATCCTTCTTTTTGGGGATGGACCTTTGGTTCTCCGTAAGCCTCACTTGTTGAAGCAAAAAGTATTGTCGCATTCTTTGACAGGGCAAGCTTTATCATCCTGTCAGTCCCTACGGAATTTGCAAGAGCAGTCTCTACAGGATACTCCTGATAATCTACTGGGCTTGCCCTGCTGGCCAGGTGATATATCTGATGTATCCTCCCTTCAATAAGTTTTAAAGGATCGATGACATTATGCCTGATGAATGTGAATCTCTTATTCTTGTCCAGATGCCTGATATTCTCGTATGTCCCGCTGCCTAAGTTATCAACGCATATGACATGATGTCCTAAAGAAAGTAATTTATCACAAAGATGGCTTCCGATAAAACCTGCTCCGCCTGTTACTATTATGTTCATGATATATGCATAAAAAAAGATTATATTTAAAGTGTTTGTTTTTTACATCTGTAATTGCACAAATTAGAAAATTATATATAGCTAAAAATCAAATAGATGCTTAATGAACAAAAAAAAGATATTTCTCATAAGCGGAATAGTCCTGGCTATTTCTGTAATTATTTTTACAATATTTATTTTAAGATCCTCAGATAAATTATACAAAAACATTAATCGTTATTATAAAGACATATTTGATGAATTGAAATCTAAAAAACTGAAAATGTTCCAATCATTTGTGGAAGACCAGCAAGAGTTTTCAACAAGAACAGAGATCTTTCCTATATGGATAAAAGATGGTAAATATAAATATTTCAATGAAGAAAATATACCGAGACTAAATAATGAAAAAAGAGTGTTTGATCTTGAAGATGAAGAAATACATATATTCTTCTGCGATTACAAGATGTCATGCTCATTTCATATGAAACCTGAAATGACATTGCTTGATGAGACCTTAGACCAGATAACTGAATTAAGATTAATAGAAAATGATGAATCTCCCTCATATTATATCCTTGGTGCAGATGATGAAGATACACTTGTAATGTATCTTGCCCCACATACATTATATACCTAAGTTTTTAGGCATTTTTATACACAACACCAAATGCTTTCAGAATTTTTTTCTGGTTAGGCAGCAAAGGAACATAA
>JAHIYL010000291.1 GCA_018815145.1 Nanobdellota archaeon
AATGCTCAGCGGAATGCTTGAAATGGGAGAACGGGCGTCCAAGATCGTATTGAACATGCTCACTTTCAGCAGGAAAAGCGAATCCGAAAAGGTACAGACTAATATGCAGGAGCTCATAGAAAACACCCTGGAACTTGCCGCGAACGATTACAGCCTCAAGAAAAAATATGACTTCAAACTGACCATAATAAGCGATGTCCCTCATGAACTGAAAAACAAATACAGGAATGATAAAAACATAGTATTTCATTCACCAACAATACCTAGGCAAAGAGTATTGGATGAATTTTTTTCAACAACTGACATCTTTGTACTCCCCTCATATATGGATACATTTGGAATGGTGTTTCTGGAGGCAATGAGCTATAAATTGCCTATAATAGCCACAAATGTTTTTGCAATACCTGAGATAATAAAAAACTCAGGCATTGCCATTAATGTAGACAAGTATTCATGGTATGGGAAGGATTGCTTGTTTGCATGGAAATCATGGGAAGAATTCTGCAGACATATGGAGAAAGAAGACAAGCCAGATATATCGAAATCGATAGCAATCAACATATCCAAGCTGATAGAGGATGGTAGACTGAGGAAAAAGCTTGGAAATGCTGGAAGATTCGACGTAGAAAAGGGCAAGTTTTCCATAGAAAATAGAAACAAAAAATTGAAAAGAATATACGAAGAGGCAATAAAGTAATTGGTGTGGTAATGATAAATAAAAACACAACGCTAAAGATTATAGTAAGCTTGATCCTTCTGATATTTTTATTATATATTGCAGGATTGCAAAATCTAGCTGAAATCATACTGGCATTGAATCCCTTCCTAATAATACTTGCACTCTTAATAACTGTTCCCACAATGTTTTTTAGATTCTTCAGATGGAAGGTCATTCTAGATGCATCTAACGTCAAGATACCTTTTATGGAAATAATGAAAATCTTTCTTATAGGTTTCTTCTTTGGAACAATCACACCAACAAAGATAGGCAATCTCGTCAAATTCCATTACCTTAAGAAGAATTATAATGTTAAAACAAGCACAGGTCTCTCCCTCTCCCTAGCTGATAGAATATTTGATTTGATAGTCATCACACTGATTTCTATTGTCGGACTTCTTTTCATTTTCGGAAATCTAGAAAACATATACACAATAATACTATCATTCATAATCATAATACTTGTCATATTCGTTGCATTTAATGAGAGGGTGTTTAAAAGGGCAGCAGTTTTTGGAATATCCCGAATGGGAATAATAAGGAAGCTGATAAGGGGGACAGATAAGATTGACAAGAATATGACAGCGGATGAGCTGTATAAACCCTTCAAGAATGTAAAGACAGTGAGAACATTCATCCCACCATTCGTCCTTTCTCTGTTAGTCTGGATAAGCATAGGATTCCAAACAACAGTAATACTTGAAGCAATGGGGTATTCAGTAGAATTATATTATGTAATCATCTTCATGTGCCTAGGTAGTCTAGTAGGTTTGATTCCTATAACAGCATCAGGATTTGGCATCAGAGAAGGGGTATTTGCTTTCTCCCTCTCCTTAATAGGAATACCGATAGAGATTGGTGTGCTTGCATCCCTTATAACTTTTATTTTGGGTCAACTACCACCCGCCTTGGTAGGGTTAGTCACATACATAATGTACAAGGGAAACAACCTAGTCGTATCTCCCTCTTCTTAACCTGAACCAAGCAGCTATTATTTCAGGACCGCCTTTGTAGAATTTATTAAATGTCCTGTACTTTGACTTGCCACCTTTTCTATCCCGGTGTTGAACAACAACCTCTCCTATCTCCGTTGCACCGCGTCGAACGCATATAGGAATTATGTATCTATGATCGTTTTTTATCAGATTTAGGTTCTTGATATACTTTCTTTTGAATGCAGTATAGTTACTTGCAGCATCTAACACAGGACAGTTGAAAAACAACAGCATCAAAAGATTGTAAATTCTTGAAGCAAGTCTCAAACCAAAATCATGTTGCCTGTGCTCTCTTATGCCGTTAACAATATCATATCCCCTATCCATTTTATCCACGAATAATGGAATATCCTCAGGCATGAGCTGCAGATCACCATCTATTGTTATTACAATTTTCCCCCTTGCCTTATCAAAGCCCTTTTTGAAACATCCTGTTTGACCGCCTCTTTTTGTCAGTCGTATGTACCTGATATTTGGATTATTCTTCACAATGGACTTCATAATAATTTGTGTTCCATCCGTGCTAATGTCATCTACAATTATATACTCCCAGCTATTCCCGTAATTCCTTTTCATCACGTTCGTTGTTCTATCCACCAGTTCCCTAATAACAGTGTCCTCATTATGAACAGGTGAAATGACTGATACCTTTTTCATATATTCTATAACTAGGCATAATTAATAAAAAGGTGAAATCAACGCCTAAGAACGTACTTTTTCCCCAATGGGGAGTTTACAACCTTCTCCACTCTGAATCCGTTCTTGGTCCACACCTTGAGCGCACTATCATTTCCCAGATAGGTGTCTGTTTTTACCGCCTCACTCCTTTTTATCAATCTGCTTGCAAGGCCCTGTCGCCTGAACTTTTCATCTACGCAGAGAAGTATAATTCTCTTATTAACAGTGCAACACATCGCAGCTAGCCTACCCCTTTCGAATATAGTGTCCATTGGGAATATGAGAAGGGGCAGTTTCCGTATCCATGTTTCTGGAAAAGACTTTTTCATCAACCTAATCTTTTTGAGTATGTTCATATCAATCCCTTTATTGTTTCAGCGACCTTTAAAACATCATTCTCTTTCAGGTATGTGTGAAAAGGCAAAACAATTGTATGCCTTGCCGCTTTTTCTGCATTTGGATATCTACATGTTTTGTATTTTTTCATGAACACTGTATTGGGACATATGTATGGATAGTTGAGCGCGGTTTCTATGCCCCTAGACAACAACATCCTATGCATCTTGAATTTATCCTCTTTCTTAAACAACACAGGAAATCTTCCGAAGGCATGCTTCACGCCTTCTTCCTCAGGTATTTGTATATTACTATTG
>JAHIYL010000292.1 GCA_018815145.1 Nanobdellota archaeon
CTGAAAACGCGTGCTCTAGCCTGTTTGCCTCTTCATGCACTTTCCTTATGTCATATCTGAGAATTTTTCTTAGGAATACCTCTATGACTCTATGGTTGTGCATTATCCTTTTTGCTTCTTTTTCACCTTTTTTTGTGAAGAATATCTTTGAATATGGACTGCAGCGGACAAGTCTCTGTTCTTTGAACTTCTTGAGCATGCTGGAAACACTTGGTTTTGATATGCCAAGAGATAATGCAATATAAGAAGAACGTATGCCTTTTTCCGGTTCTTCTGCTCTCTCAAAAAGTGAATACATTATCCTGAGGTAGTCCTCTGTAGATATCTGCATTGCTTGTCAGAAGCATAGTGTATATTTAAATATATCTAAAAGTTAGGTGAGGCTAACTTTCAAAATGTGATTTACAAGTAAAAGAAAAAAATTGTAAAAATTCGATGAAACAATAATAATGGCATGCCGACGGCTAACTTATTGACAAGTATGAGAAATATTCATTGGTCAAAAAGCTTATCCTACTCACCAAAAATTTCTATTCGGACATAAGCAAAAAACCCGATCTGTCCGGAAATTTTTGTTTCGCCGACGCCATTATTGTTGCATCTGTGCATAAAACAAAAAAACAATAGATATACAATCTTTACAAAATTTATCTAAGCTGCCAAAGCCGCCTTCTTGTCCAGCAGCTTTATCTCAATTGCACCAAAACTCTCTTTTTGCATCAGGTCTATCTTTCTCTGGTTGTCCAGATGCAGGAGAGGGATGAATGTATAGATGACATCTATCTTATCTTCAGATGGCAGAAGATTGGTGAATGTCAGTGTCTTCATCTTATTTGATGCTTGTCTGAAGAATTTCACGACCTGGTTATACACGTCTTTCATGACAAGTTCGATATCCCTGCCTTTTTCAGGTATCAGCATCTTTGGTGCTTCTGCAGAGACTGGTTTTCTCCTTGCTGAGACCTCGAGGGCCTTTTCAAGTGCTTCAACAAGATCAAATACAGACACTTTTCGTTTTCTTGGCTGTGGTGTCCTTGGATGGATGTTGGGCTGCTGGTTCATCTGCACTCCGCCGTCCGGATTCTCATAGTCTAAAAGCTCTTCAAATATCTCATCCTCTGTCTGCTGGAATGATGCGATCAGAGTATCAAGCCCTGTGATGTCATCTTCCATTAGCTTTGTGGACTTCATCTTCAGAAGTATTGCAGCTGCAAGAATTATTTTTCCGGATATCCTAAGGTCAGTATCTTTGAATTTTTTGACTTCCTGAACAAACCTTTTTGCAAGAATCGTGATATTGATGTCCCAGGGATCCATCTGTTCACATCTGACAAGGTCATAAATCATGCCCTTCCATGTTATCTCATCCTTATTGAATAACATGTCAAATATCTGATGCTGGTCCATTTTATTAAGTGTAATAATATGTATACTGGTATATAAAGGTTTGGTTTTTGTAATCTGTAGATACACTTATAGAAAATCTGGATGTTTTTAATTGTTGCTGTGAAGAAAAATGATTTAATAAATTGAAAACATTATTCTAATTTTAAAGTAGTAACATTTAAATATAACCATTGATTCACAAATTCCATGATTCGTGAATATCCAGTTGAAAAACCAACAAGTGCACTGGCTACTGGAAGCTTACTCTATCAACATCTTTTAAACAATGCAACAATACCTGCGGTAGCTTGCCATAATATATGGTATGCTGGGCAACTGGAAGCATATAACGACCCAAATAATGTTTTTAAGGGAGATATTCCTGTGGGACAGACAATTGCACTTGTCAGTCTTATGGGTAAACCATTAGACGGATTAGAAGAGATATTAAAACAGAATGCTGTTGATAATGGTGATGGTACATTTGATTATACTTTTACAGGTAGTGAAAAAGAGGATTATGTTCTTGCTGGTGATTTGTCTGATAGTGCATTTACTGAGCTAAATATTCCTACTGACACTAAGGCGGGCAAGAAAATCTATAATTCAAATTTTAAGGAGAATTATGATGATTTATTTGAATTAACAAAAATAAGTAATGAACTGACAGCAGTATCCTTTGCAAAAGCAGTCAGTAGTTGGTATGGTTCTCAGGGAAAAATCAATTATAGTGAAAAAGATGTTCTTGATTTTATCGACGCAGCTCTTGAAAGGTTGGATTCACCTGAAATGACACATATACTTAATACCAATCATATGGCTTGGTCTGCCCTTGATTATGTTAAATCAGGAAGAAACGTTGCAGGAGATTTAAAATCTGAATTCTATGCTCAACAGACCACAGATTTCTATGAAAAGGATTTGGCAACAATATTACCTGCAATGTTCTATGCAGGTGCACTATTGGGATCTGACCCTGTTGAACTCCATAAAAAAGTGGATTATCCTGTTTGGGATGCAGATAAAGCAGCTGTTTCTATGCAACAGTACATGCATCAATCATTACAGTAAACAAAATATTTTACCACTTTTAAGTAACTACAAAAACAAAAGATTTAAATACTAGTACTACTTACATGTGTATATGGTTGACACTGCACTCGAGGATAGACTAGTAATACTACAGAATAGAATTGGAGATTTAGCTGATGATCTTCCAGCAGCTTGGCTTGGTGCCTACGGTAGTCTTGATCAACTAACAGAATCATTGCCTCGACTTTCTGAAATGCAATTGGAGTTTATATCTCTAAAGGGATTACTTCAGGCATACGTCAGTTTCTACGATGAATTGACGGTTACAACAGAGGATTTCTTCGACCAAGACATATCTATACTTAGTTTTATTACAAAACAGCAGACTGATTATGCAAAACTGAAATCAACTGCAAAGCAGGATCTGGCAAGGGAAGGTAGACTAAAAGATGGCAGAACTCAAACACATCCAACAGAATACTTGGAAAAAGCAGAAGCAATAGTAGATACAACAGAAGAAGCAGTGCAAATGCTAAGTCATGGTGATTTCGAAGATAATGCTCTGGCTTTTAAGAAAAATTTTATGGATAACGGTGAATATATCGGATTTGTTACTCAATTGAAAGAGGTATATATGGATCTCTTGAATGATCTCCAAGATCTAGTGGGCGATGATTATGCTGAAAATTTAACTTCACTGTTACCTCCCAGCGCTCTGGATTATGTTAAAAATGGTCCAAGAGAGTACAAGAATTGTGCTAGATATGATAATTGTCCTATGGAATTAACAATATTTGCAAGTAACACAGAGCAAATAGATATCCGAATTCGGGATGACAATGCCCAATACGTTGAAATTGATTGTGAAGAAGAAGAGTTTGCTGTACCAATTGCGCCAATTGATAGTGTTGTTGAACTGCTTCCCGGATCAAAAGATGGACCTTTCAAAGGTCTCTATAGAATAAGTATCCCTCACAATATGGGCACATTAGTAATAGCTGGAAATCATAATAATTACATTGACATTGATACTGAATTGAATATGTTTGGCAGGCAAGATCCAATTGTAACCATTGATGGTCAATATAATACTGTGAATATGGATTCGAATCTTGATCAATGTGTTTCAGCAACATCAAATAGTCTATCCAATCATGCAGGAGTTTACAGTTTTAGAAGATAATTCCAATTACCCATTTCTGTTAACAATAACATTTATAAGTAGCCATTATTTTTCCACCACTATATGATATCAGATTTTGATGTGCTGTTGAAATTGGCAGAAGAGAACAACCTGAAGAACAAGAATACTGTAACAACCATAGGCTTATCCAAGTCCCTCACAGTTTCGCAGCAGACAATATCAAGAAAACTCATAGAACTGGAAAAGGCAGGACTTATTGTAAGAAATTCAAGCTACAGGGGGATAACATTCTCCCTGACAGAAGACGGTACAAAATTCCTCAATGAAAAATTCATAAAGCTTAGGAATGTGCTGACAAAAACGACAAGAAATTCTATTGAGGGAGAGATTGTATCGGGCCTTGGCGAAGGAAAATACTATGTCTCACAAAAAGAATATATGCTGGAATTCAAGAAAAAGCTTGGCTTTGAACCTTACGCCGGAACACTCAATATGAATGTAAATGAGATGGAGCTTGCAGAATTCCTGTCAAATATTCAGATGGTCGTTATCAATGGTTTCAAAAAATCCGAGAGGACCTATGGAGAGATCTATTCATACCCAGTGCGAATAAATAAGGAATTAGAAGGAGCGATAATAATACCAAAAAGAACTTCACATTCAAGAAAGATAGTAGAGGTGATAGCACCTGTTTTTTTAAGGGGTACGCTCAAGCTTACATTTGGAGACACAATTGAACTCATAGGCAAAAAATAAAAGATATCAATGCAGAGACAATATTACTAATCTTGACAAGGGTGAGTAAATGAAACAAAAACAGATAATCTATGCAAGCATGCTTGCGGCTCTTTCAATAATTTTTCAGTTCAGCCCCTTCTTTCCGACAACTTGGGGTATGAAGATAGATATCGTCGCAGTACCATGGTTGATTGCACTTTTCTTATTTGGGTTTGAGACAGCACTGCTTTCAATGGGGATCACGACCATCTTCATTGGATTCACCAGCGATGCCTCATGGCTTGGAGCTACTATCAAGTTCACTGCATCACTTGTACCTATACTGATACTTGGATATTTCTATAAGTTAAAATTGAAAATAAAAATACATCACAAGGTCAAAAAATTAGTGAGTATTTTCCTGGATTTTATCATCGATACTTCTGTTGTCTCATTTGTTATCGTGCTGGTATATGTGATAATGGCCTCAGTCATCAAGGTTTTCCAGAAGGGCTTTTCATTCTTTACAACTGAAGCTTTCAGAGAAGGCATCAAATCAGGTTATGGTCTGCAACTGTACTCGCTGCTTGCAATTGCAGGAGTTGCAGGTGCATTTGTCCTGGTCCATTACTTTTCAACAAGACCCTATGAAAAGAAGTACCATGAGAATTATTTTCTTGTCATGATAGGCCTTGTAATATCCATACTGGTGAGAGGTATCCTCATGATATACATAAATTACAATTTTGCTCTTCCATTATGGCTTGGAATGCCTAAAGAGGAGATAATGGCATTCATCCCTATGTATATGATATTTGTGCCTAATATGCTGCAGACAATAATTGAGTTCAGGATTGCATGGATAACTGTCTTTGCAACAAAACTGCAGAAAAGGATTTGATCCTTATCATCTATGAGTTGATACCATGCTTGATCTTGAGAATGTGACAATACGGTTTGATGAAAAGGAGATTGTTACTGATTTTTCTCTTAAAGTACGGAAAGACCAATTCATAGGAGTTGTTGGCAAGAATGGAAGCGGCAAGAGCTCTTTGGCATATTATGTTGCCGGCGTCATTCCTGAACATATCCCGGCAATTGTGACAGGCAAAAAAATGACCAGAGAAAGGCCCGGGCTGATTCTGCAGAATCCCAGTTCCCAATTCCTTTCTTTGAGTGTGAAGGAAGAGCTTTCCGGGACAGAATATTCGAATTTTGAGATTGATCATCTCATTGGCAAGAGTGTATATGAACTTTCTGAAGGTGAAAAGCAGAAGATAAATCTCATCGCAAATCTGGGACGGTCTGATTTCCTCATACTCGATGAACCGTTGGAGCTTCTGGATCCATTGTCAGCAAACACTTTCATGAAATTCATAAAAGGATCAAAAAAAAAGACAATACTCTGGTTTGACAAGAATGAAAAATATCTTTCCGGTGCTGATGAAGTGATAACCCTATCAACTCTAAGGAACAAAAAGATCCTGAAAAAGAAAAGGATTTTGGGAACAAGAGTAATCGTTGCATCCTTCAACTATAAGAAAGAAGATTTTTCACTTGACAGCATTGAATTCTCAGCAAAAAAAGGAGAGATTGTCTCAATAATCGGAAACAATGGTTCAGGTAAATCAACTTTACTAAGGATAATTGGAGGAATAACTAAAGCAGAGGGAACAATAAAAACAAAAAAAATCTCCTATTCAATCCAAAATCCTGTGCACAGTCTCTTTTCTGAAACTGTAGAAAAAGAACTTATGCTAAGCACAAATAAAATGGTTGAAATTCAAAGAGTGTGTGAGGTCCTGGGTATTATCCCTCTTCTTAAAAATGATCCTTCTCAGCTCTCAAAAGGTCAGCAGAAACTGGTGTCTATAGCTTCATCGTTCCTAGGGTCAGGTGAAATACTATTGCTGGATGAACCTACAACCTGGCTTGATGAAGACAACAAACACAGGTTTTTTCAGCTGGTGAATGAGACAAAAAAGACCGTCATATTAAGTACACATGATCAGGATGTAGTGAATTTTTCAGACAGGAATTACATCATAGAAAATGGGAGGCTATCTGAATGTTCTTCTACAAAAGCAGATCAATTTTTTCTGTAGTCCCTGAAGGCATAAAGACTGTTGTCATGCTTCTCTTGGTTGTCCTTGCATTCAGCCTGCAGTCTCCTGTCCTCTTAGCTAACGCATTAGGGATAACCTTGTTCCTGCTATTAGTCTCCCAATACAGCATCAAAGATTTTCTGAAATTGACTATCTATATAGGTAGTGTCCTCTCAATTTATTACATAATATTCTATCTTTTCTTCTATTCAATCAACACAGGATATTTTGTACGAATACTTGCCTTCACATTAAGGATATATACTGTGTTCTTCACATTTGCATGGTATACATATACTACAGATCTCTTCTCAATCCTCAAGACATTGAAAAAATTGAACCTGCCTGAACAGATCTATCTGAGTTTCTACATAGTCTTAAGGTTCCTGCCTGAATTAGAGTATGAGTATAATGAGATTCGCACAATACAAAAATCAAGAGGGATATACTTTTGGAAAGACCCTATGCTCTTTATCAAAGCACATTTTGTCCCGCTGATACAGACTGTGATTGAAAGGGCTGATGAACTCTCAATAGCATTTTATCTGCGAGAAAAAAATAACTAAAAAAAATAATCAAAAAAAACAATACAATTGATCGGTTGAACGAAAAAATTTACTCTTCTTCAGGTTCTTCTTCTGCTGACTCTTCTGCTTCAGGTTCTTCTTCTGCTGATTCTTCTGCTTCAGGTTCTTCTTCTGCTGATTCTTCAGATGATGACTCTTCCAAAGTTACATTCTCTGCTTTTTTGCCTCTGTCTCCATCCATCCCCTGGAATGAGACCCTGACACCTTCATCCAGATTGACTCCTTCTTTGACTGCTGAGACATGTACAAAATAATCTTCGCCGTCATCTCCGGTTACAAATCCGAACTGCTTAACTCTGTTGTAGAATTTTACTGTTCCATTCATTTTAGTTTACCTCCTTCTAATATATTTTGAGTAGAATTTTGTCTAATGATTTTGTTTTGATGCTTTGAAATGTTTGCTTTTCCTCTCATTGATAGTTGTAAAGTCTGGTACGAAAAAGCTCAAAGAATACAAATTTTTTTGAAACTGTTTCTGATGAACTGATTCTGACTAATATAGTGGAAAAACACTGTTATTTATAAATTGATGCATTGTTGAGCAAAAAATTTCTTTTCCGAAAAATATTTATACCACTCTGCCAATATAATCATCCTTATGGTCAGGAAAATTCATCATAATGCGCATATGTCAGGGCACAGAAGAGAA
Source organism: Nanobdellota archaeon (assembly GCA_018815145.1). Lineage (GTDB taxonomy): Archaea > Nanobdellota > Nanobdellia > Woesearchaeales > GW2011-AR15 > WJJD01. The sequence continues at coordinate 7,621 of JAHIYL010000292.1, forward strand.
GGTCCGCCTATGCTGATACCGCTCTTTATTATAGGTGGAGGAGCCATGCTTATATTAATCAAGCTCAATATTGTGCCCTGGAAAATAGATTTTCCCTTGTTTGAATACATCTCCGGAGCAGGCGCAATAATCGGCGGGCTCTATATGATCTACAGAAAATTTGTGCGGCACGTAGTCATTGTGTAGAAGAATTTGTCTCTGCATCCTGTTTCTTGTTGCCAAATATTATATCAATCTCATCCACATAATCTTTAATCCTATCAATTATGTTCAGTATAATAAATTTTTCAATCTTTGAATCAAATGTCTCTTTGACCTCAGCAAACTCAGTTATCCGATAATCATTCTTGACTTTTTCGACAAGGACACTATCCCGCAGCCTCTTGATCTGCCTTCTTATGTTCGATGCTGCTGTGCCATTCTCATCAAGTAGTTCTGATTTCCTTATTTCAAGTACAGCATCCCGTATCTCTTCTGAAGAAAGCATTTTCTCATCCTTTTTCGCTTCCAGCAGGACATAAAGTATGTCGACCACGACATCTCTTGAATCACCTGGCTGAAGCAGGCCTAGGGATAGGCATAATTTCCTAACAAGCTCTCTTTTGGACAGGTTCCTGGGTTTCTCATATCTGCGCAAAGTGATTTCTGAGAGCGGTGTATCGATTGATTTTATCACCATGATGATAATATTTGATGATTGATTAGAATAAAAAGTTTTTGGTTGAAAGATTTAATTACATATTAGATATTTTGTTCCGGATTTGACTCATCAAGCAACAGGAATATAAATTTCTGGTAAGATTGATAAAGTAAATCCAGAGATTCAATGCAGTCTAGAATGAATTTTCTTACACTGTGGACTGATTCCCTAGGAAATTTTTCATAATTTCTGAAAAGAAGTGGCTTAATTTCTGAATCATAAAATTTTTTCATAGCTTCTATACTATCCTCTTCATCAGTTCTCAACATTCTTCCATTTGCTATTTTCCCCATTTCTTTTTTGTAATCATCATACCAAAGAGATGGATAATCTTTGTAATTTCTTTGAGGAAACATCAGTTTGAACCCACTAATTACAATGGCATATGCATAAAAATCAGTAGCATATTTCAAGATGACAGAATTCAAACCAGATTCACTCAACTGTTTGCAGTATTTTGAAAAATTATTGTGTTCATCAACATATAATTGTAGCTTTTGATTAACCTGTTCCAAATTTTCAGAAAAAAAACTTGATTTTTTTATTTCTCCAATAAAATTTCTCAATATTCTAATTCTATTTGCGACTTGGATTTTAAGCTCTTTTTTGTAATAGTATTTTCGTTCAGTTTTGATTACTGAAATCCATAATACAAGGGATTTAATTATACAGTCTATGCATTTGAAAAAAAAATTATCAAGTTCATTCCTCAAATTGGGATCCAAAAAGATTTGATTAGGCATTATTAACTTAAAAGAGGATTCAAAGGTATGAAAAATTTTGCAGATTTCATCATATTCTTTTTTGATTTCTGCAAATTGTTGAAACCAATCAACTATCAATCCATCTTGCACTTCTTTTAATTTATCCGAAAATAGCGCCATTTTGCCTTTCGCAAAAGTATGGACCATTTCTCTGTGCGGAAAAATTGATATTTCAATAAAAGCGAACAAAACATCTACCCTGTACTTAATTGATATTGTATTTATTAATTCAACCTTATATAGGTCTCCAGAATTTTTTGAAATATTTACTTTTAAGGCTACTGTCTTGCCAAAAAAATCTTCAGATACTTTTGGATATGTTGTTTCAAGTTTTTTTGTTTCTCTGATTAATTTTTTAAGTTTCCTGATAAATGGATCCATTTCGATTAAGGGCATAATAATTTCAATTTTGGCAGACTTTATAATACTTGCTTTCTCAAAAAAAATTATTATGCGATTTTCCCAGAACATTTAAATTATCCAAATACATCTTATTTCTTAAAATGGAGACCGTTAAAATTCTAAAATTCAATAAGGACCTGTGCATAGGATGCCTCTCATGCGAAACTGCATGCTCAAATGTGCATTTCAAAGATGACATAGGCAGAGAGCATTCTGCAATAAGAATCAACAAAGAAGAGGATGGATTTACAATGGATGTCTGCAACCACTGCGGACTGTGCATGGATCTCTGCCAGACCCTGGCTTTGAAAAGGATTGCACAAGGTCAGGTGCTGCTTGACAAGAAAAGATGTGTCGGCTGCCAGGCATGTGTTGCTTTTTGCCCGACCGGCACTATGAGAAAAACAGATGGCGAAATCATTCCATTCAAATGCATATCATGCGGTGCTTGTGTTCAGGCGTGTCCTGAAAAAGCATTGGAACTGGTTGAAGTGCCTATCAGCCAGGTAAAAAGAGTTGTTTTTCCCGGAGGTGATTGCTGATGAAATGCAAGACAACAGATGAATTCAGCGTCAGTGTTACCAGGCATGAATGGGACATTGAAAAACTTAAGGCAGCACATAGTATCATTGCTGAACACCACTATGAAAAAAGAGAGATAATAAGAGGATATGCAGGAAGGACTCTCCACATTGACCTGGAAAAAAACTCAATCACTGAAAAGCCTTTAACTGAAGAGATGAAAGATAAATTCACCGGCGGCAGGGGATTCGGGCTGAAACTGATATGGGATGGCATCAATAAGGATACCCGCTGGGATTCAGCAGAAAATATGCTTGTCATCACAAATGGTGTGATGTGCGGACAGACACAATATTCCGGCAGCGGCAAATCACTTTGCCTCACTATATCACCTTCAACAGATATAATCTGCGATTCCAATGTCGGCGGATATTTCGGCCCATTCCTCAAGTTTGCAGGTTTTGATGCTCTAGCACTCCAGGGAAAGGCCAAAGAAGATGTAGTTGTTGTCATTGATGCAGACTCATCTACTGTCAGGATAGAGACAGCACCTTTAGAAGAGATAAACACCCATTATGCAACTATGCAATTTACAAAGATGTATTCCATTTCAGACAAAGCAGAAGATATGCAGAAAGTCTCTGTTGTCTCATCCGGTGTCGGCAGCGAGCACAGCTATTGGGGAATCATGAATTTCTCGTTTTTTGATATCAGGAGGAAAGTGCCGAGAGTAAAGCAGGCCGGAAGAGGCGGCCTTGGCACCGTGTTCAGGGACAAAAAGATTAAGGCTCTTGTCGCAATAACAGACGCTATTGACGGGCTAAAGAACAATCCTGCTGACCCTGATAAACTTGCAGAGGTCGGAATAAAGCATCATAGAGAGATTGCAGTGCATGACAAGAGCCAGAATACTATGAGACTGAATGGAACTCCCATACTTGTACATATCATGAATGACTATGATCTTCTTCCTGTTGAAAATTACAGGTTCGGTAGATCACCCAAGGCAAATGCTCTCCACAGGGATAAGCTCGTAGAAAGATACACACAGGTGATACCTGATGGCTGCTGGTTTGGCTGCACACTCGCATGTGCAAAAGCAGTTGATGATTTCACAGTACTTACCGGTCCTTACAAAGGAGAGAAAGTATCTGTAGATGGTCCTGAATATGAGACAATAGGTGCATGCACAAACATGGGCATCTATGATCTGGATTCTGTTCTTGAATTCAATTTCTACTGCGACACATATGGGCTGGATACCATCTCTGCAGGAACTGCAATTGCATTCTACATGGAGATGTTTGAATATGGGATACTTAACAGGGAACGATGCGGCGGACTTGATTTGTATTTTGGCAACAAAGATGCACTTTTTGAATTTTTGCATAGAATAGCTGCCGGTGACAACTCAGAATTCATCCAGACAGCTGCAAAGGGAATCAGAAGAGTCAAGGATTGGTTAATCAAAAAGAATTGGGGAGAAAAAAAACTTGTTGAAGACTGCGGCATGGAAAACAAGGGTCTTGAATATTCCGAATATGTCACAAAAGAATCCCTTGCACAGCAGGGAGGTTATGGCCTGACAAACAAGGGACCGCAGCATGATGAGGCATGGCTCATATTCATGGACATGGTGAACAATTCACTCCCTACCTTCAAAGACAAGGCTGAAGCACTGCATTATTTTCCCATCTGGAGGACATGGTTCGGCCTTGCCGGATTCTGCAAATTGCCATGGAATGATATTGTACCGCCAGATAACAAGACGACAAATGACCCCAACAAAGTGCCTGAGCATGTTGACAATTATGTTGAGATGTTCAATGCTATGACCGGAAGAGAGCTTACAAAAGAAGACATTCTTCTGCAGAGTGAACGCTGCTACAATTTCCAGAGAGCAATGAATGTATTCATGGGAAGAGGAACAAGAAAAGATGACTGGGTCCCTTACAGATCCATGGGGCCTGTTACTGAAAAAGAATATCTGTCCAGACAGGAAAGGTATGATAAAGAGTTGGCAGTAAAACTGGGGATAGATAAAGAAAAGACTTTAACAATGGAAACCAAAGAAAAGATGGCATTGCTATATGATTTCAGACGAAACCAGTACGAAAAGCTGACTGACGCCGTCTATTTCAGGCGAGGCTGGACACAGAACGGCATCCCTACTGTCAGGAAGATGAAAGCCCTTGGCATGGATGATGAAAAGATGCTGCCAGTCCTTGCTGCAAAGATTGTGCAGGATGAGAAGGATGGGCTGAATGAGTGGGGCGGCAAGTATTCTGATGGAGAAGAACGACCTTCAGAAGAAAGAAGATATTGGGAAAAGTGGTAAAATAAATTGATAACAGTTAATGGTAAACCAGTTGCATGGAAAAAAAGCATGACTGTAAGCTCACTTCTAAAGACCATGAAGTACACCTATCCCATGATTGTAGTGAAGATAGATTCTAAAGTCATTGAACCTGATGAATATGAGAAAACCCTTGTTCCCGATGGTGCAGAAGTTGAAGCGATCCATCTGATAAGCGGCGGATAGAAGGCCTTACCTTTCAATAAACTTTTTATACTCTTTTCTTATCTTTTTAATTTATGATAATCACAATATCAGGTGTCTCAGGTTCAGGAAAGAGCACAACTGCAGAGATTCTCGCACAAAAACTCAGCTACAAAAAGTATTCTATGGGAGACCTCCAGAGAAAACTGGCTGAAAAATACAAGTTGACCACTGTCGACTTCTCAAAGATGGAAGCGAAAGACCCGAAGTTCGACCTTGAACGGGACAATATCATGAAAGAGCTTGGTGAAAAAGAAGATGATTTTGTCATCGACACCTGGCTCGGTGCAAGATTCATACCGCATGCATTCAAGGTATTCCTGGATTCTGACCTTGAAAAAAGGGCACAGCGGATCTTTGAAGAAAATAATCTTGGCAGGAATGCTGCTGGAGTCTCACATAAAAGGATCTCTGAAAAGAAATTCAAATCAGTTGACGATGTAAAAGAATTTCTTATGCAGAAAGAGACAATAAACAGGGACAGATGGCTGAGGCTGTACAAATTTGATTTTCTGGATAAGTCAAACTATGATCTTGTCCTTGATACAACAGATATGACAATTCGAGAGATAGTGAATGAGATACTCCAGGAGATGAAGTGAAGACGATGAAACATGTGAGATATTTTTTGTTTTGTATGTCACTCTGGCTAATAATCACTGGTTGTAGTCCTAGTCTAATAGTAGACGAATCATTCATATCCTGTGAAAAAGGGACAGAGTGCTTGAGCGGAATACCTGAGGTCTCAATAGAATGTCCTGTGTGCAGCACCTACAAGGAGGATTATGATAGTTTTAATTTTTTATTAGAATCCTTAACAAACTCTAACCAGCGCGTTAGTACTGATTATTTGGAGGGAGGTATTCAATTTTGTGCCTCTAAAACTCAAGATACATGCAGTGATTTTTGTATTTGGACTGATGAAGACTGCATTATTGATATTAAAAGTGAAAAAATTCTTTGTATTGAAAGTATGCATCCTTTATATGAAACTGATGACAAATGTGATACTGAGTCAAATTGCTATTATTGCATGTACTCTTTTTTTGTAGATTCAAAATTGCTAGGTTGCAATGAAGATTTCTATTGCTCAGATAAAGAAGACCTTAGTGATATATGCACTTTCTGTAATATATATAAAAAAGACTATGATTCAATTATTCAAATGCAGGAACATAATTTACCTTTAATTCTCAACCAGGATATTACTTCAATTATTGACTCATGCAATAAAAAAGAACAGAGCAATTGCGGAATGCAAGACCTCTGCATTTGGGTAGGCGATACGTGCACAATCGATATACTTAGGGATGATTTTTTGTGTTCAACAACCTACATTCCTCAAAGTGAGGCAGATACAGATTGCTACAAACGTAGAGGTGAGGAAGGCAAATGCTTTTCATGCCATTTTAGGTTTCATTATGCTCCCTTGCCTTTGCCTCCGCCTTCAAGTCTACATGCTCAGGTTCCTTCAAATGTTGTGCCTGCATAACAAAAATTTGACACAAAGCACATTCCACAACTTTTTTAAACCATCTTCAAATCTTGCTTATTGACTAATCAATAGGTGTAATGAGAGGTATTCGATAATGGCAATCAAAGACGGAGATTTCATAGAAATCCAATACATAGGAAAGATCAAAGAAGAAGATGTTGTATTCGACACAACTGATGAGGCTGTCGCAAAGGAGAATGATATCTTCAATGACAAGACAAAATATGGACCAATAGTTGTATGTCTGGGCCAAAAGCAGCTTATTGCAGGACTTGACAAAGCCCTTCTTGGCAGAGAGCTTGGTAAATATGATTTTGATATCCCTTCAGATGACGCATTTGGCAAAAAATCTGCAAAACTACTGAAGCTTATTCCATTTAAAGTATTCAGAAAACAGGAGATAAACCCTTTTCCCGGACTGGATGTGAATATCGATGGCATGAACGGTACCATCAGAAGCGTATCCGGCGGAAGAGTCATTGTAGATTTTAATCATCCCCTTTCAGGCAGGGAACTCTCATACAATATTTCTGTGAACAGGATAGTGAACGAGCCCAAGGAGAAAGTTGAAGCTGTTCTCAAGCTTGAGTTCAATCTGGTGGATGTAAAGGTGACTGTGATAGGTTCTAAAGCAGTAATTGAAATTGAATTTCCAGAAGAGATACAGAAACAGCTAAAGGAAAGATTACTTTCATTGGTAACTGAACTCAAAGATGTTGAATTCAAAAAACCTAAAGAAGATAAGCCAACAGAAAAAGACGTAGCACTCCATGATGAAAAATCTTTTGAAGAAGTCGATCCTAAGGATGTTGTAGAAGCTCTTTCAGGAAAAAAAGACTGATTTTTTTGTTTTCATTTGTTTTTTTTTAATTTAGAAAAGTTTAAATATCCAGTCATCATTTGAAAATAGAGAAAAAAGGGGTTGAAAAAGTAATTTTGCTAGGAGAGGGGAGGAGATAATAATGGATTCATTTATGAATAATTCATCAGAAAAGTTTTCTTATTCACCAAAAGGAGTGTCAAAAGAATCTAGAAGGGATAATGTGATTGATGCTGAGCTGGAGCAGATTCTTTCACAACAAAAAGCTACAATCAAGGTCATCGGAGCAGGAGGCGCAGGCAACAACACAATCACCAGGATTGCTGAAGTGGGTGTGAAAGGTTCAGAGACAATAGCAATAAATACAGATGCCCAGGATCTCCTGTATAGCACTGCTGATAAAAAGATTCTTATTGGAAAAGATTTGACAAAGGGTCTTGGAGCAGGATCAATCCCAAAGATTGGCGAAGATGCTGCAAGAGAAACAGAACATGAGATAAGGGATGCGCTCAGCGGAGCAGACATGGTCTTTGTGACCTGCGGACTTGGCGGAGGTACAGGTACAGGGTCAGCTCCTGTAATATCTGAAATTGCAAAGAAGATCGGTGCTCTGGTAGTTGGAATCGTGACACTGCCTTTCTCAATGGAAGGGAACAGGAGATATGAAAATGCACTTCTTGGGCTTGAAAAACTTGAAAAGAGCGTTGATACATTGATTGTGATTCCAAATGACAAATTGCTTGAGCTTGCTCCTGATCTGCCGCTTCATACAGCATTCAAGGTTGCAGATGAAATCTTGACCAATGCTGTCAAAGGGATTGCCGAACTTGTCACCAAGGCAGGTTTGGTCAATCTTGATTTTGCAGATATCCGTGCCATCATGGGTGGGGGCGGAGTTGCTCTGATCGGAGTCGGTGAATCAGATACTGAAAACAGAGCGATGGAATCAGTCGAAAAAGCCATAAGCAATCCTCTTCTTGATGTTGATATCTCAGGGGCCAATGGTGCTCTCATCAATGTCTCAGGCGGTTCAGATATGACTCTTGACGAAGCCAGGCAGGTTGTAGAGACTGTCTCAAAAAGGCTTGATGAAGATGCCAGGATAATCTGGGGAGCCCAGATATCAGAAGACCTTGAAGGTGTCATAAGGACCATACTCATCATAACCGGTGTGCAGAGTTCTCAGATCATCGGCGGTGCAACCAAGATGGATTCCAGGAAAAAGAAAGATTTCGAGAACGAGCTTGGTATTGAGTTTGTTGATTGAGTACTGGAAAGTAGTTAAATTTATATATTTATATTTACTTCTTGGTTTTTATGGCAGCTGATAGTAATCAATTTCTGGATAAGAGCTTGCAGGCATTAGTAGATTCAGGTATTTTGAAAACAGAGATATCAGATCTCGAATTTGCATTAGTGGATGATGAAGTGCATATAAGACCTCATTATGGTCAAATTGAGATTGACTTTGAAACAAAGAATGCCAACTGCATAGTCCTAGATAATTCAGATGAATATTTTCGCTTATTTATATTAAATGGAGATCAAAGCATAAAAATTGACTACTTTGAATATGTTTTGTATAAAGACTGCTACACAAAGGTACCAAAGATCCAAAAAGATGCATGGAAAAGCCGAACACCAAGAGGTGATCAGTACAAAATGGGACTGGATTCTTTTTATCAGATAGCCACCAAAATGATAAATTCAGGTCATCAGCCATATCTCATGCAGTCACCAACTGAACAAGATATACTACCTCTGTATACTGGCAAAATACTATGGCAATTTGTTAAATGGTTTGTTGAAGAGGAAGTAGACAAAAGTCAAGATCTTAGACGTTGGATCAAATTTAAGAAAGACGATAAAGATGTCGCAGATATTATGTATCATGGTGCCCTCTTAGCATATGGCACCAAAGATGGACGGGCTGCCATTAAGAATTATGTTGAATCTCTTGGATAAATTCAGACAAATCCCTTTTTTTCCCACTCTTCTCTCTTTACTTCTCTTCTGTATTTCCCATACTTATCTTCAGGAGAATATTTGGGCGGCTGCGGTGATACTGCTTCTCCTCCGCATTTGCAGGCAGTTCTTAGAGAATAATTGCCGCACTGCGGGCATTTAAGAATATGTTTCATTGTATTTTTACAAAACTTATTTTTTGGGGTCTCGGGTATATTTTAAGAACCCTTTTTTCTTTTTGATGAGTTCAGTGACAATACTTGTTGCTTTGTCGAGCTGTGCCTCTGCTAATTTATAATCAGTGGATTTGACAAGGAATTTGTATTTGCCTCCGCCCAGATATCTTATTATGAGTCCTTCGGTCTTCTGAGCCTCCAGAAGAGCATTCCTTACAATCTCCACACCTTTACCGTCATAGCTGGTTATTTCAACAGTGCCTGAAATCTCAACTTCTTTTGGCTTGATCCTCTGCCGCACTATCTCTTCAAGCTTTTCAGCAAGGGATTTATCGATTCCATAACTTACCAACTTCACATCATTTTCAACAACATCTTCAAATATTTCAAACACAAACTCATATTCTTTCTTGATCTTTGACATAATCAGATTATACAGTTTTTCTGAGGGTATTTTTTCACTTTTGGCAACAACTTCAATAATGCTCTCTGCCATCTTCTCATGTTTCATCTCATTTACTTTAAGCCTTCTTTGCGTATCAGTGACTCTCCTCAATGACAGATCGACATGACCTTTGTCCTCATGAATCCTGAGCACCTTGCAGACAACGACTTTTCCTTCCTTGACATAGTCCCGGATGTTTCTGATCCTTCCCGGAGCTATCTCAGAAATATGGATCATGCCGCTGATACCATATTCATCAATATTGACAAATACAGAATGAAACTGGATCTTTGAGACTGTACATATCACAAGTTCGGATTCTTCCGGATACCCAGTTCTTTTATAAAACATTTTTTAATCCAATACCTCAAGTATTCTTGCCTTTACTCCTATTTTTCCACCAGTAGGTTCAGCCAGTGTCTTTCCGCATACAAGGCACTTGACCTCAGTGGCAGCCTTACCAAAGACTATCTGCTCATTTTTGCATTTTGGGCATCTGATCTTGATAAATTTTGAATCAGGTTCTGATGATTTCATATTTATTCCTCCTGTAAAATTGATTGGTCTAAAGAAATCAGACACAATTTATAAAATCTTCTTTTTTTGGTCGATGATAAAAGAAAAAATAATAGATTGAATGTCAAAATTTCCTTACAATATGATCAATTCATCATTATGGCGAAGCAATGAACTCAATGATATTTGAACCATCTTCCAAAAGCTCTTTTTGAATTTTTAATGCCATTACTCCTTTTTTTGCATGGCCTTGATAAACCTCAATATCATTTACAAGCACAATCAGTCTGCCCTCATCTTCAGTAACATCAAATTCAAATATAATATCCTCGGTTATCTCAGATCCTCTCAGATCAACTGAATATCTCTTGATATTTGTCAATTGGAAGTCAGGCAGAGACTGCACCTTGATATTGGGTGTCTCATCTGTCTCCTTGAACCAGATCTCATAAAGGTCCTGGATACTGTCAGTCCCATCGCTAAAAATTGCTGTCAGCCGGATGTCATACACATTGTATGATTCTAAAGGTGATGTGAAAAATCTGAGCACATTTGTGCCGCTGGAAAGATCAGATTTATCAATATCAATCCTGTTGATCTCGCCACATTTTGGAAATTCATCAAAGACTATCTTTCCCTCGGATTTTATCTTCATCCTATGGACTTCGCCTGTACATTCCGGGAAAAAAGCCAGCTCTACAGACCTGATCCTCTCAAATTCTACTGGTTTGAATTGATACACAACTTTTTCTTCATTTGCAAGAGAATTGGGCTTTGACAGGCCAAGTCCTGAGGCAGACACATCAAAAGGAGAATTATCCGGTCTCTTCACTTCCACTGCAATATTGCTGCAAACATCAGGAGGACTCTCTTCCACTGGTTCCATTATATCAATAACATTATCATCAGGAGGAAGCAAGGGCTGAGCCTCTTTCCTGCATCCTGAAAAAACAATTAGTTGTACAGTCAATAACATCAATATTGTGAATTTTGCAGCATTAATTTTGATCACCTTCCCAAAATGATATACGTATTAAGTATTTTTCAGGATATATAAATTTAGTGAATATCACGAAACTAACTGAAAAAACTCTATGCTCCTACCAAAAGAAATTTAAATTCTGAGTCAATACCAATCTGGATATGAATAAAAAAGCAATTCTTGTCCTATTCATCTTCATCCTGACACTATCAGTTGTACATGCTCAGGAATCCAAGGATCTTTCTGAAAAGATTGCGACTGCAAGCACTATTGTTGAAGAATTTTTTGACGGCATACCGATGGAAGACATCGTGATCATCAAGGGCAGTGCCATAAGTATGGAGGATAAACTGCTCTTCAATATGGTCAAGGGACAGGTTGATTCAATCCGGGGAATTGAGATTGACACTGAGAAAGTAATCCTAAAAAATCCTGAGAAGATTGCAGGAAAATCTCTTGTGCTCCTCGGCAGTCAGAAGACAAATACGATATCAAAACAGCTTGCACTTGAAGGAAAAGTGACTGATGTCGAAGAGATTCTCTTATCTCCTGTGATCCTTAAGACAGGGAACATGGGCGCTGAAGCCAAAGTCCTCATAATCTATTCAAAAAAAGAAGTAAAAAATGTAGAGAATTCAGCAGTCTCCAAATCACCGCTCAACAAGGTGATGGACAAAAAATATGTCCCATGGGCTGCAACATTTCTGAGCATCCTGATGCTATATCTATGGAATATCCTGGGAAAGACATTCATGAACCTGCTCAATGACTTTGTGACCTCTGTCATCCTCCAGAAAAAGACAAAAGGAAAGACAATAAAAAAAGAGAGGAAACATCATATAAAGGCACATGAATTCATCAACAGGAATGAAGTTCTTGCATTCATCATATTTGTAATAGTCTTTTCTCTGACCATGAGCTGGACCTGGTCCGGTAACCTGGCTGACTTCAAAAGGATGTTTTTCCTGAATCTGGTGATTGTATTTGTGATATCTTTCCTGCGGGAGTTCATAAGGCTTGTCTTCTGTTATAAGCACAGGCTCCATTCAGAATATGTGCTCTGGCCATTTGGAACATTGGTGACAATTATCTCAACCTATCTTGGAAATACATTTTCCATGGTGTCATACACTCTTCTTGATGAGGATGTTGCCGACGAAAAAGTGTTTGGAAAAGGCTCATTCATGATCGCTCTGTTGACCTATTTTTTGGTTATGATAGGATATATGCTGAATATATTCTGGCCCAGTGTCGTATTCCAGATGATATTTGTCTATTCGATCATGGTGCTTTTTATTGAATTATTTCCAATGGGACCAATGGCAGGCGATGAGATACGAAAATGGAATTTCCCTGTCTGGCTGATCTCATATATAATTGTCATTGCATCATATATAGGGATGAATTTCACAGTGTATGTATAGGAATACGCTTCCGGAACATGATTCTTAAATTTACCAATTATATTATGGAATATTTTATGGAATTGAATTGTAAAGTTAGTTAATATTAGTAAAATTTCAGTGCTCTTCATCAAGTTTCTTATCCACTTCAGAAATCAATCTTGCAAGATTCTCCTCACTGACAAAGCCTTCATTTGCAAGTTCCATATAGATATTCTTCTTCAGAAGAAGCAATTCATGCCAGACTTCGCTTACCCTGTGATGATAGATATCTTTCCGTACATCAAGCTTGTTAATCTTTTTATTCACTTCACTGAGATCAGCCACTATTTTTTTGTCAATATCCTTATATTTCTCGTCAGATATCCTTCCTTCTCTCTTGAGCTTCCTTGCCTCGTCTTCCATCTGATTGAGGGCAACTCTTTTGGCAAACAGATATTCATAGTCTTTTTCTTCTTTTGTCCTCTTGACTATCTTTAGCTTGGTAATCAATGGCTGCATTGTCATGCCCTGCACCACAAGAGAAAATAGGACACATCCGTACACAATCACTGAGAGCTGCTCCCTGTATGCTATAGCAGGAAGCCCTAAAATCAATGCAATTGGAATACTCCCGCGTATCCCACCCCAATTCATGACATGTATCCATCTTGCATCAAGCGGGTATCTGAAAGCCTTAAGCAGCCATGATATCCCATAGACTGACAAGGCCCTTGCTGCAAGTATAACCAGGATTGCTATGATGATCTGATAACCATAAGCTGCCACCTGTGTCACAGGTATCCTCAGACCTATAAGAATGAATATCAGGGAATTGATGATGAATGCCATTATCTCCCAGAATGAGAATATTGCGATTCGCACGCTCGGGCCCATGGCCAGTCGTCTACCGGTGTTTCCCATCAGCATGCCTGCAGCAACAACAGCCATGACACCTGAGACATGGAAAGTATGCTCGGCAACAATGAATGATGCATAAGCAAGGACAAGAGTGATAAGGACCTCAATAGTGTTGTCTTCAATAGATTTGCAGAACTGGAATGCAAAATATCCCAGTATTATACCCACGACCAATCCACCTGCACTGACAACAATGAATTCCTTTGCTGCCTCCAATGCAGAGAAATGGCCTGTCTCAATCAGTCCCAGGATGATTGTGAAAAGCACGATGCCGGTCCCGTCATTGAAGATACTCTCTCCCTCGACTATTGTCGACAGCTGCTTATTGACACCAAACTTCTTGAACAGTGCAAGGACTGATATCGGGTCTGTTGGTGAGATTATTGCACCAAAAAGCAGGGCATAGACAAGCTCGATCCCTGTCAGCCAATGCATTAGAAAGCCGGTCACAAATGTTGATATGATGATACCGAAAAATGCAAGGCTTCCTATAAGCTTAAAATTCTCCTTCAGATGATTCAGGTCAAAATGTATTGCTCCTTCAAACAGCAGGGGGGGCAGAAAAAAGAAGAAAATCATCTCTTTAGTCAGCTCGATATGCGTCAGCTTGAAAAAACCGATGACAATACCAAAAAGAACAAGAGCGATTGTATACGGAAGCTTGATATATTTCTTGACAACAATCGCAATGATTACAGAAATTGTCAGCAGGATGATGAAATCCATCTGCGATGCAAGCATATCAAGCGCCATTCATCATGGAGATATAATATAATATTTAAATATTGCTAGAAAAAATAAATTAATTCAGCAATCCCCAAATTTTTTTTTGTAAGTCTTCTCATCACCATACTCAAGAAAATCCTTCTGATGAGGCTGCATTATTGCTCCTTTTTCATCCTTGTGCCTGATTCCGCACCAGTATTTCTCAGTCCTGCCAGCAATCTCGACAAAATAAGCTGCAAGACCGTTTGCATAACCGCAGTACGCACAGTTGACCTTGTCAAACGGCCTCAAATACTGCAATTTGTGCCTATCAATTCTGATATAGCTTGATCTCTTCACAAGAGGGATTGTGCAAAGGCGAAAAGTGCACTGGTGGTATATTTCCATGCAAAGATCCAGGACAAGAATCGGAATGACCATCATGTAGATGAAAGGGACAGTGAAGAAATGCCTGATATAACGGGTTTTATGCTGCTTATAATCCATGAAACAGAATACAGCGGAGCGGAAGTATATATAAGTTACGGAAAAGAATGCAAGTTTAACCCATATTCAAAAATCTTGCCTGATTGTTTGTATCTCTTCAGATAGTAATAATCATGGTCAGAAAAAAATACTAATTTTGTGCTTTTTTTATCTTACTAGCCTTATCATAATACATTCCACTGACCTTTCCGATTGCATATGCTTTCTGGAGATATGGCAACATCAAGTCAAATATTGCCTGCTTGTATTTTTTGCCAGTTGATGGCCATTCCCTCTGATATTCCGACACATAGAAATCAGTTGTTTTTTTTAAAATCATTGACAAAGAAGGACAGTCAAAATCTTCACCCAGAATGACATCCAATTCTGCTGGTTTTTTCATTAAGATTAGCATTCCCTGCGTAATGGCGTGTGAAAATTTTGTTTTACTTTTTGAAGGAAGTATTTCTGGAATCTCATCAACATAATTTATTCCAACTTCTCTACCTAAGAGATATGCAAAATTAATCACATTGATTACTGTATATCCCCACTGACTACTTAGTTGGTAATCCCTATGTGCACTTTTACTTTTACCTTTTGCAATAAATTCAATATATTGATCTTGAACTTCAGTTTTTGTGAGTGTGGTCAGACTATTTATTCCCTCTTTTAGATTTTCATAAGCCTCTAATTCAGGTTCAATCCTGATTTGAACCTGATAGGCATCTTTACATATTTCTTCAAGCTCACTTATTATTTCCTCAAATGCCTTATTCGCCATCCCACGAAAAAAAGCCATATGTTATTTATAAATGTTATCTAAGAGCCAAAACAAAAAGTGTGGGGGACGGGATTCGAATTATTTGCCCTTACTGCTATAGACGAGAACTTGTTATTTTTCTTTGTTGGTTTTTCAGTTTTCGCATCCAAGCAAAAACCACTCACCAAACTCTCAAGTTCTTGTTCCATTGTTTGCACCTCATAAACTATTATTAATCTGCTATCTCAAGGTTATAGTTATCTTTCAGTTCCTTAACTTTCTTTGATAAATCAGCGTACCGCTCAAGTATCTCCATGTTCTCAAGTTGTTGCTTGATTTTGTCTAAATCATCTTGGTTGAAAGTTAAACAATCCTGACAATTATCTTTACAAACTTTCTTCTTTGTAACTTCAATCTTTATCTGATC
>JAHIYL010000293.1 GCA_018815145.1 Nanobdellota archaeon
GTTCTCTATCAGTAATTATTCTATGAATAAAATTGTCTGTAAGCTCATTAAATATGTATACAAGAATCCTATTATTTATTCTTGCTTCAAGATTATCTCTCAGGGATAATTTGTTAATTTTAATACCTATCTCACTTTGATTAAAATTATTTTTAAGGGAATTTGACATTAGTCCATTTTTATTAGTTGTCAAATAGAGTTTCCAAGAATTATTTGGGATTCCCAGGTTTTTTTGACAAATACTAATGCACATATTAAACAATGTTGTGTTGCAGTTTGAGAATGCAAATGTATTTTTTGATTTTGTTCCTTCAGCAAAATAAAATCCAATAAACCATGCTAATTCTTTACTCAATTTTATGACTTTTTTAATAGTAATTTTTGAAGTTTTATAGTAATATAAAGTAATCAAATCACCATTAAAAGAATACTCAGTATTGTCGTGATTAATATAGTCAATGACATTAAAAGTACAAGTATTCATTTCTTCAATTTTTTCATTGATGGTTAAGTATTTTAATTTTATCATTTTTGAATTCATACCAAATCACGAGTACTTCAAATTGAGACTTATTAAATGATTTTTAATGCCAAATGAAAATCATAATTTATTAGTTAATAATCTTTAACTGATTTGAGTATTGATGGAAAGTAAAAATTTAAGTAATCTACAGGGCAGTCCATAGAGAGAAAATTATGGAATATCAGTGCTTTTCTCTTGCTCATGATTCCACCCCCGATTAATAACAATACAAAATATATCAGAATATATTAATTTAATGGTTTGGGAATTTGAAAAGAAAAAGATGATGCGTAAAAATTGCTAAAATAAATGTGAAATAGTGTATTAATCTACGTTGTAAGATTCACAGTTACTACTTTTGAACCAGCATCCATACTAATATTTCCTAGTCTTTGAGTTGGAATATAATGTTGCACTGGTTCTGACAGAGGTTTAAAACCTCTATAACCTTTTAAGAATCTATCTACAATATATCCATTTAGGTTATATTTAAATGTGCGTGTCCTCTCGCCATTATGATACGGTTTATATGCGAATGAAACCTCAACACTTTTTGAATCTGGCCCTGACTCATTAACGTTGTCAATCAACCAGTCAAATGGAATAATTGTTGCATCAAAAGGTTCAAATTGCTTAATTGTTTCTTCAGTTGGTTCTTTTTTTCTTCCTTTATAGTTCACTTTGATACTGATATCCAAATCATTCTTTATTACTTGGAGTGGAACACCAAGATTTTGTGCATCTGTTTTGGAGTAATTTATTTTATAGGAAAAATTCGGCACAAAAGGTGAAGTCTCAGCTTCTATCTTAAATGGAAAATTATCTGAACCCATAAATTTATGCTCGTGTCATGAATACTGCGTGGTCTAAAAGACCCGCAGATGAAATGGCACAGAAAAACCGAAAAGTTTTTCTCAAAAGAATAATAATTTCTATGTAGGGTTATGCTTAGATAAAGCAAGTAAGCGGACCAAAATCGACGAGCCACCATTTGGACACTATTCGTATAGCGTTAATGGTCATAAGGTAACCTGCCGAGCAAGATACTGCGTATTCCTAAAGAATCGCAGAGTGGCGAAGGCGGAAGGGGATTATAAGGGGCATCCCCTTATTTCATTACTACATAAAAGTAGTTACTACTATATAAATCTTTCTAAATCTATTTAAAAATAAAGAAATTATGGAAAAAAAATAGAAATAAAAAATCTATCCCAGGCTTGCAGAGAACAGCAATTTTCCATTGCAGACGCCGCCAACACCAGATGGGATCTTCAGCTTCCAATAGGTTGAATTTGACATGAAATCATCTTCTGTTGTCTGTTTCACCATGCTGAGGTCTGGAATCAATGTGCTTGTTGATTGCAACTCATACATCTCAGTAGTCCACAATTGGCCTGAAGTAGTATTGTATTTCATCTGAGCTATGTCAATATCGCCATAGGTGCAGTTCATGGCATATCCATCTCCTTCAGATGCACCCCATCCATGGACACTTATTGCAAGGGGCACATTACCTGCATTTGTGACATTGGCAACCTTGTCGCCGGATGTGTCTCCTACAGCAAGCTCTCCAAAATCCAGGATGTTTGTGCCCGGAATGTATAGTGCAGTCAATGGATTCATTATTATTGCATTTGATCTGTTGTTGGTTGTTGCTCCGGGTGTATCATACACAGATGCATTTACATACCATGTCCCATTATTTGCAAAATATATCACATCAAAGGTGCATGTATAATTCATGGAAAAATCCGTAGGAGTTATCTCTGTGCATGTACTGTTGGTATAATGCGTATTCTTGTTGTCAGCAGCATCAGCATTGACTGTATTGAAATAGAGGGTAGCATTCACCTTCAAAGTATTGTTGTCATAGTCATAGACTGAGATATTGCAGTTCACAGTCTTGTTGCCGTATGCTTCCAGATCAACCGGAGAATCGCATTCCAGCAGCCTGATCTCCGGAGCTGAATTGCTTATGTTCACAGTGGTATTCAGTGTCTGGTTCTGACTGGCTCCAAGAGCTGCGTATGACAGGTCAACACCTATCAGCACAAAGACCCAAAGACCAAAAAGCCCTATCAAAAATACCAGTACAATAAACATATTTAATCTGCTTGTTCTGATTTTCATTTTTCCCCTCCCAAGGTTATTATAGTATCAATTATTTTTTGTATTTACTTAATGTTTCAATCATATCTTCTCTTGATTTAATCTTATGAATATCATTTGCCAGATCAATCAGGCTGAACACATTTCGGATCCAGTCTGAAAAATCATTTCTCTCTATTGTAACATGTGAATAAAATATGTCATTGTCCATGGTAGAAAGCATATCAATGAATTCTCCCAGGCTCCGGATGACATCCCCATTTGAAAGATAAAAATACTGATCAGGAGAGGTCATGAGACAGTAATCAATATCATCATCTCTTGTGTACATGGTATTACCTGATTCAGGTTCACCCGGCTGGAAATTAATAGATTCTTCTCTATGGCTCTTATTAGGAACATTATTCAGGACAGTGTCGGAAATTTTTTGAGGCTCCTCAATTATTGCTGAACCTGATGTCAAAAACTCATTTGTCTGGACATTCTCTTCTGTTCTTAAAGGCTCAGAGTTTGCAGCAACACTTGGTTTTTCAGCAATCTTTACAGCAATTGAATTTTCTTTAGTCTCTCCCTCCTTGCTGATTGGTGCAGTCACACTGTTTGCACTTTCTTCTGTCTTTATTTCTGTCTTCACACTATTATTGATGTCTTTAGCTATTGCTCCTTTTTTCTTCAGCTCAATCTTGAATGGTAGTCTTTCCAGGCCCTTATTATAGAATCCTTTGACATCCACTTCTTTTATATAAACAAGATAATACATCAAAAGACCGATCACTATTGCAAGACCTAAAAATATACCCAATGTCTGCATCACACCAAATGGAGATATGTTTGCAATCAGGACTGAAAAACCTGTGACTAAGCTTGTCTTTGGCAGATATTGGTCATCCGGCCTGAATATGACTATCGTCTTCGTATTCTTAGCGCTCTCAGACAAGTCATCTGTCATGATAAGGTATTTTATTGAAAATTTATCATAAGTGAGCTCAGGCATGTTCCATCCGATTATTGGGTCTTCTTTGATGATGACATAATCAGGTGTGAAAACATCTACTGATGACAGGTCAGCTGCTACAGTCTTTGGGATGACTTCAGCTATCTTGATATCTGTGATCTTGTCAGGACTCTCATAATTCACTTCTTTTGAGATGATAACCCTGCTTTGTGTGTCGCCGCTGAGGTACTCTATTGTAAGTGTCTTGACAATACCTGCAACTTTGATCTCATCAATTATATCATAGTTCTTTTGCCTGTATTTCTTCATGTCTTTTTCAGAATAGTTCAACCCTCTTGTCACTTCATCAATCACAAGATCAACATCTGATTCTGTCGTGCTCTGCAAAAAATCAGTCCTCTTGTCAACCACCAGTTTTTGAGGTGTCGTCTTCTGAAGGTTCTGCATCAATGAACGTGTCCTTGATATCAGGTCTTTTAGGTCATTATCTGTATAGGTTGATAGATCAATGTTCCTGAACTGGTTCTTAATCTTAGCTATCTCTGACTTGGAATCCATGACTTTTTTTATGAGATTCAGATCATCTACAGCAGACTCTTTTGCTTTCTGTTCATTGAGATTTGCCTCTGCCCAGTTTATATCGATCTCCAGTTTTTCAACATCCTTCATGGACTTGTTGTACTCTACAAGAGTGGTGTACTTGGGAATATCCTGTTTTGGCATATGGATTGCTCCTTCTTTTGATGAGGCTGCAGATAGTTCGTCTGACATCTCTCCAAGGTTTCCGGCAAGATCAACAGCAATCACTCTGTAATAATAGAGATAGCCATTCTCTACATCATCATCAGTGTATTCAGAAAGATATGTCTCATCGTAAAAATCAATCAGGCTCACTCCCGGTTCAATGGATCTGTATATCCTGAAGCTGTCCTCTTTTTCCCCTTCATAATACCACCTCAATTCAATCTCACCATCTTCATTTGCAGAGATATCAAATGCAGCTGGTTTCGGAGGCTTCACAGTATCAACAACAAAATCCTTTCCGTTTGTTATCTCTTTTCCGCGGTTTCCGTTCAGGTCATATCCTTCAAAACTGAATACACCGATTCTTGTATTGTCTGATCTTTCAATCAGCAGGGTCCCGATATAATGGTCCCCGACTTTTGTCAGAGGGATATCTCTTGCAAAGGTTGTTGAATCTGTGAATGAATAGCTGAGCTGCGGCGCAGATCGAAGAGGTTTTGAAGGAACCAGCTTGACTTCAATCAGCCCTTCTTTGACCGGAGTCGGATCGCTCAGAGTGATCTTTGCAGTTGGGCTGATATCAACATTGAGATTGACTTCTTTCTCTGCTGAATTTTCAGCATTATCCCTGCACCTGACAAATATCACATGCTTTCCTTCAGCAAGGTCAGAGATATATGCAGTGAAAATCCTGGGCGAAGTGCTCTCAAATTCACTCATGTCCTCAAAATCATCATCCTCACCTTCACTAAATCTGCATTCTGCATCCTCGCTTGTTGAGATATTGATGTATGTATAGTCTTCATTGATATTGACTATCGATCTGACTGTTATCTCAGGAGCAATCGCATCTACGATGAATCTGCTCTCAACAGAATAGCTCATGATGTTATTGAAAAAATCCTTGCACCTTGAATAGACAACATGCTCTCCATCAGACATCGGTGAAGCAAATGTATAATTATGATCTTTTTCAGTGCCGTAGAACACAAAATCCATGTCAGCATATGACTCATCATTATCCAGGCTGCCTTTACAGAGCGAATTCTTATTTGTGGTCACTATGATAGTCGGTGTATTATCATTTATTATCGGGACCTCTTGGTTTGTTGATACTGTCCCCTCTCCCTCGACAACACTGGAATTTGCATTGATGGGTGCATTTGAAAATACAGTCAGTATGGTTACAGCCTCATCAATAGAGCTTGCAGTGTAGCCATTTGCAGAAGTATAATTGACATATGCGGAATATACACCTTCGACCGGGCTAGCGCATTGGACAACCCAGGAAGGATTGATGGAACTTTGGGACAGACCCGGAATATCACCAAGACTGATTGATTGGCTCGTCACAAAATAAAGGCCGGAATTTCCTGTGATATGCAAGTTTGCAGTTACACCTGTCAACTGTACTGTCTCTTTGTTCACAATTACTGCAGCAGTTATTGTTGCATACTGGACATTGTCAGCACACAGGTCAATTCGGACCGGCTGCATACTCAGTGTCTGAAGTGAACCAAGAGCCAATGCTGTCTGGACTAAGAGGATGAATGCAATGATTGGTATTATTGTCCTGTTTTTCATTTTGTCATCTTGTCCAGTATATGCTTATTTTTCTCGATAGCATCCTCAATAGCCTTTTCAATGAATTCATTAAGGGTTATATTAGAAAGAACAGAGATCACTTTGGCTTTTATGTGAGTGTCCTCATTGAGGCTGATGTTAACCCGTTTTTTCCCGGCCATTGGTTCCCTTCTTGTTGTACAAAAAATGTGAATTTTTATTAAATCAGTATACTATTTAGGCTACTATATCATTTTTATTATACTTCTGATTTATATACTTTTCTATAGTTTAATGATATATATCTTATTTATGATATTTGTTTGGATAATAGCGACAATCATTCATAATTAAGGAAGTTTTAAATAAAATGATCAAGGATACAATGTCACTTTTGATACTTTCAGCAACTATGGTTCACTAGGAAAATTTGGACAGCCAGATCTTATAATTTTCAGAGCTGGAAAGACAAATCAAGAAGAAATTGCCGGCCTCATGCAAAACATTTTTCAAGAAATTAATGCTTCTGACAATAGAAGTTATAAGCCATCTCTGGCATACTTCTATGATCCAAAACAAAAAAGTATCACTGACAAAATGACTCCAATCATCAGAAAAATGCACCTGAGGCACACTCATTTTCCAATCAACAATATTGCTTCGACAGAAGGTCAGGAATACATAATGCAGAAAATTGTACCGATCTGATCAAATAGAATAGAATAAATCATAAAACTGAATCTTTCTACAAAAAAATCTTTCCTAAAAATTTATAATATATCTTGATTTTTAATTTCTTATGGCACCCAATTCAACTACTATGGACCTTAAGATACATCGCCTGTTTGGGATAGAATTTGAATTCTTTCTGCTTGACAATGAAGGAAGGCTTGCTAACAGGGCTGACCTGATAATCAACAAACTGAAACGCAAGCTCATAAATTCAGATATAAAGCAGGAATGTGCTAATTCAATGCTTGAGCTGACTTCATTTCCTCATATGACCTCAAGCCATGTCTTCACCAAATTTTTCAAGGATTTTGAGACTCTTCTTTTTGAAGTTGACAGAGAGGAGATGAATACCTATTGCTATGGCACATACCCCGGAAAGAATAATCCATCTATGAGAACAGATCAAAGATATAAAGCAAAAGAAGTTATCCTGGGAAAGGAGATGTGGAATATTGCAGGAAAATGCATCGGGTTCCATTATCATTATTCACTGCCAAGAAATGCCTTCAATCCGAATGTCAATTTTTTCTACCTTGACATCAAGCCAAGGATCAGCCAGAAAGTCCTGAATGCATATAACCTGTTCATAGCTCTTGATCCTGCAATTACTGCCTTTATGCAGTCATCTCCATATTATGATGGTAAATTCTATGGAAAAGATTCACGGCTCATGAAATACAGGGGCGATCCGGTTTTTGAAGAGGAAGACTCCCTGTACCATCTTCAGCCTGAATTTGGGGAATTGAATGATTATGCAAGTGATTTCAGGGAACTTACTGCCACAATCAGGTCCCAGTACAATAAATGGAACAGGCTCCTCAAAGAAAATGATTTTTCCTTTAACTCCTTCATAAAAAAAGAGTCTTCTATGCTGGACAGTTCCTGGAAACCGGTCAAGATCTCACCGCACGGCACAATTGAATCCAGGGGCGCTGATATGAATTCCCCGTCAAAGGTTGTTGCATTATCAAAGATACTGCGGTCGCTTACCAGATACACTAATGCCCATCATGTTGAGATTACCCCTGGAAGCATAGGAAATAATGAGCCTTTCAAGCTGGAGGATGAAAAACTCTATGTCCCTGAATCAGATATCCTAAGAAAAAGCCTGCAAAAAAAATCAGCATTCAGCGGGCTTGATGATAAGGACATCCATAAATACTGCAAAGCACTAATAAAATTAGTCAGGGAAATCAGGCCTTCAGATGAAAAACAGTCTCTCAGGGCTTTCACAGATGCGCTTGACTCAAGAGAAACAACTTCAGACAGGATAATCAAATATGTAAAAAAGAAACAGGGATATACTAACTACAGGAACCTTTCTGATGAGACAGCAATGGAGCTTGCACTTGACTCATCCAACTTACTGTTCAAGGATCTGCTCATGACAAAGAAGATCTGCGACAGGTCCTTCTGGTGAAACCCGCTGACTTTCCTATTTTCAGACTTATAATCTATCTCTATGAAACTGTTGTTCTCAATTTTTTTCCATGGCTTTTCCTTTAGGGTAGGAAGCACTTCTGAGGATATTATCAAAGATTCATTGTCCTGGTAGAGTTTCATTGTATAATATTCAGGATTCTGCCTGAATCTCTCTCCCACAACAATCTTGTCAGGCGTAACAAAAAAAAAATTTGCTGAACTGAATTTCTGCGGCCTGAACATGCAAGTGCTGATTTTTTGAGTTGAACATCTTGCATTGCTGAGAAGATAATTAAACCATGAGACTGAATCAGAATCTCCTTTTGCAGAAATGCTTTGATCAAGTTCAAATTTATCTTCTATGGTCCCATTATGAGTGAATAGGTAATCACCAGAATCTGTACTTGCCAAAAATGGCATATTGTTATCGACTATGTCCTTTCTCCCTTTTGTAGCTCTTCTAGTATGCAGTATCAGTGCCCGGCAGGAGATATCCCTGAACCTAGGTATCTCTTTATCCTCAAAAATCGGTTTTGTTGACCTGTAGACATTCCATTTTCCTGCATCATCCATGTATGCAATGCCCCAGCCGTCAGCATGCCTGAACTCACCTAAGGACTTATTATTTTCATGGAGTTCGTTCTCGCCGCAGGAGATTTTTATTATGTCATCTATCAGTTTTCCTGTTTCAAATTTTCCGACTGCAACAATCATGCGGCACATTTATCATAACACCAAAAAATATATTAATATACATAAAGCTATACTGATATATAAATATATCTATTTGAATTATGCGTGTGTCTTGGCAAAAAACAAAAATTTTTTATATTAAATGTAATATCTATTTAACATTTTGTTAAAAATACTATACAAAATGTAAAATTAATATGACAAAAAATA